>JAGDAW010000036.1 GCA_017959345.1 Lachnospiraceae bacterium
CATGATGGTTCTCTCCTTTGTCTGATCAATGTTTCCGATTCCCGTACGGTCGGGATACCGGATCACCTTTTTAGTATTATACCCCTCCGGCTTCCGTAATACAGCTGTTTTTGAAGAAAAAAAGGGGCCGGACATAGACCCGGTAAGGGCCATCCCCCCGCGACAGTCACAGAACACACAGATTGACATCTTAAAAAGCAGATGATAAGATCAGGGATTATAAGGGTGGGGACAGGATGCGCTCTTCGGAGCGCCTCTCCATGCATGCGCCGCCCGCGTCCCGGACGAGGATGGGGATCCATCTATTTTTGTATGCTGTGCGGGGCGGGCCATGAACGCGCCATCCCTTCAGGAGGATTGTATGTCAGCGAAAAGAATCGCGCTCTGGGGCTTCGGGGCTTTCGGGAAAGATATGGAGTGCATCCTTTCCCACTGCTGGAAGGAGCAATATGAAATCACCGCGGTCTTCGACCGCCGGTATGCCGAACTGGGCAGGACGCCGGCCACCGGGCTCCCGGTCCGGGATCCGGCCACGGCGGGGGAAGTTTTCCGCCAGGGCGTATTTGACGAACTGGTGGTCACCGTTTTCGACCCGGCGCAGCGTGCGGGGATCTGCTCCGCGCTTAGCGCTCTCGGGATCCCTGTCTGCACCATAACAGGAAGAAGCCCGCTGAAACCGCCGGAATTCTTCCGGACCTGGGAACCGACGCGTCCTTTCCCGGGACAGGGATACCGCCGTTTCTGCTTCCGGGACCAGCGTTTGGAGTATTTCGGCCGCGACGGTATTCCGTTTGTCTATGACCAGGATGGTGTGCTGAACGGGGCGTACATTCGCGGATACCAGCGCGTTTCCGACGTATATTGTCAGTTGTACGCACCGGACACACACATGCCGGAACTGGAACTGAAGGGCGATTGGTGCCTCCTGAGCGGAAGATACGGCAGGAATTACTGGCACTTCACGTATGAGTCGCTGGACCGCTTCAGGCTGCTCGAAAACAGCGGCTATACCGGAAGATACCTCGTCTATCACACGCCCTTTGCGGAGGAGCTCCTCCGGCTTGCAGGCGCGGATTTCAGCAGGATCGTCTGGCTGGAAGATCTGCAAAAGGATACGGCCTATCACATGGAGCGGCTCATTTGCCCGCTGCCGGTGAAAAACGATCTGGAAGCCTCGGCGCCGGTGCTCCTCGAGGTCGCCGAAACGGTTAAGCGGAATCTTCCGCCCGTCACAAAAGCGTATCCGGAGCGCCTGTTCGTCCGGCGCATCGGGTCGCGGAAGCTGCGGATCGATGACGAAACGCTCGCGCGGTACGGTTTTCAGACGGTCATCCCCGAGGAACTCACGGTATCCGAACAGATCCGCTTTTTCGAACAGGCGAAGATCGTCCTCTCTCCCCACGGCGCGAATTCGACGAACAGCCTCTATATGCACCCGGGAAGCGTATTGATCGAAACATTCCCGAGCAGCTACATAAACCCCATGTGCGCGGAGACCCTCCGGCTGCAGGACGTCTATTATCTTCCGCTGACACAGCAGAAAGAACCGTCGATGGCCTTTACCGACAGCCCCGACGTGGACTATGAGATCCGCCCGGCGATTCTGGAGCTGGCCATGCGCGCGGCGGAAAAACTCGCGCAGTAAAGGACAATGTGCGAAGCGTGCCGGGGACCTTATGAACCGGCACAGGAACAATAGAAGGAGAATACGATGCAATTTCTGATTAAAGCGACGGACGGGGAAGGGATGCTGGAGAAACGGATGGAAGTCCGCCCCCGGCATCTGGAAGGCATGGATCGGCTTGGCCGCCGCGTGATCTGCGCGGGCGGGCTGCTCGACGGGGACGGGAAGATGAAGGGATCCGTCCTTGTCCTGGACCTGGATTCCAGAGACGAGCTGGAAGACTATCTCGCGGGAGAGCCTTACGTCATCGAACACGTCTGGGAAAAGATCGAAGTGGAACGGATGAATGTGGTCATCGCGAACAGCAAGGTTTCC
>JAGDAW010000037.1 GCA_017959345.1 Lachnospiraceae bacterium
CAGCCCGGGACGGACATCCCGGTCCCGCCCGAGACGGACCCTCCGATTCCGCCCGAGACGGATCCGCCGGTCCCGCCCGAGACGGATCCACCGGTCCCGCCCGAAACGGATCCTCCGATCCCGCCTGAGACGGATCCCCCGGTCCCGCCTGAAACGGATCCGCCGATTCCGCCCGAAACGGAACCCCCGGTCCCGCCTGAGACGGAACCCCCGGCGCCGCCCGCAGCGGACCTGGCATGGTACCAGGCCCGGATCGGCGAGATCCAGGCCGGGATGCAGGCCATTTCGGAGACAAAGACGCATCCCTGCATCTATGTCACCACCGTGGACGGGCAGGACGTGGTTTCGGGAGATGAATACGTCACGGCCGTGATCGACGTCTTCAACTGTCCCGAAGCATTCCGGCTTACCGCCCCCGCGGGGATCCGCGTAAGGGGGAATTCGACCGTGACAGAAGACGAAAAGCCGTACCGGATCAAATTCGACGAGAGACAGGGCATGCCGGGGCTGCATGACGGGAAGCGCTACCAGAGCTGGGTGCTGCTCCGCACGTTCTGGAACCTGGCGCCGGATTTCATGGGGCTCCGCCTCGCGAAAACCATTTTCGAGGGGAAGTATTACAGCAGCGACTGCATGTTTGTGAACCTGTACCTGAACGGCGTGTCCAAAGGCATTTACCTGCTCTGCGAGCAGACCCAGGCCGATGAAGGCCGTGTCGGGATCTACGAACCGAAGAAGGACGAAGGGCAGGTCGAAATCGGCTATCTGCTGGAGATGGACAACTATGCCTATGAGGAAGACGTCTTCTTCTCGATTCCGGCCATGCCCGAGACCATGGACATCGCCGGGACCGCCCGCGTGATCCCGGCGGAGGATTACAGCATCAAGAGCGACACCCGGTCGCCGGAGCAGGCGGCATTCATTTCCCGCTATATGAACGGGGTGTTCCGGATCCTTTATGAAGCGGCGGTCCATAACCGGCCCATGACGCTGGACGCGAACCTGAACCCGGTGGACGCGCCCGGATACGGGAGCGGGTTTGAAGCGGTCAATGCCGTCATGGACCTCGACTCCCTGGCCAATATGGTGATCCTGGAGGAACTGGTCCAGGATTACGACGTCGGCGGGGGCAGCTTCTATATGGCGGTGGATTTTTCACCCAACAGCATTTACCGGCGCCTGACGTTCCTCGCGCCCTGGGATTTCAACTGGGCCTACAATGAGGACCCGGAAGCCGGCTACTATGCCTGTACGTTCCAGAAAACCGTGCTGGGCGAACGGTCGAACGGCTGGTACATCCTGGCCGTGAAGATGGAAGGGTTCCGGCAGCTGGTGCAGGAGAAGTGGCGGAGACTCTATGAAAGCGGGGTCCTTCAGGAGACCGTAAACCGGGTCGCCGCGGACTGCAGGACGCTCGAAGCGGATCTCGGCGCGGATTCCTGGAAAATCACCGGGGCCGAAAGCATCGCCGATTATGTGCGGAAGCGGATCAGTTTCCTGGCCGCCCAGTGGCTGGGCCTCTGACCCCGCAGGGCCGGTCCCTGCCCCACCCAGGCAGAAAATTGCGGCATTTTTGAAAAAATGTGTTGACATTTGCCTGACCGTGTGGTATAAAGGGGCTTGATAAGTGAATATTGGGTGATGATGAAGGAGTGAGCCTGATGGTTCGCTCCTTCTTTTTGAGCGGCAGCAGCCCGATGGCCCGGAAAGGAATGATGGAATGTCCAGACGTGAAGAGATCGAGAAAAAAGCGGAAGCGCTGGTCCTGCCGGTGCTCGGGGAGAACGGCGCGCGGATCGTGGATACGGAATATGTGAAGGAAGGGTCCGACTGGTATCTCCGCTATTACATCGACCGGGACGGCGGCGTGGATATCGTGACGTGCGAGAAGGTTTCGAGGGCCGTTTCCGTCCTGCTTGACGAAGCGGACCTGATCCCGGACGCCTATATCCTGGAAGTCTCGAGCCCCGGGCTCGGGCGGCTCCTGAAGAAGGAACGGGATTATGACCGGAACCTCGGGAAGGACGTGGACGTCCGCCTTTACAAGGCCGTGGACGGCGTGAAGGAACTGACCGGGACGCTTGCCGGGTATACAAAGGACGCGCTGACGCTGGTGCGGGACGGCGCGGGGACGGAGATCGACAGGAAGAACATTTCCAGGATCGCCGAACATGTGGACTGGGACTTCTGATTTTACGGACAGACAGGGCAGGACGGCGGCCCGGAAAACGGGACTGTCCCTGGCCGACAGGCCTGCCGCGAAAAAACGCGGCGGGGCAGCAATACCTTTTTAGGAGGATGAAAGGAAGAACGATGAACAAGGAACTGATGGAGGCGCTGGACCTCCTCGAGAAGGAAAAAGGCATCAGCAGGGATCCGATTTTCGACGCCATCGACGCATCGCTGAAGAAAGCGTGTACGGAGATGTACGGCACGACGGACAATATTGACGTCAGCATTGACCGTGAAACGTGTGATTACCGGATCATCCAGTATAAAACCGTGGTCGAGAGCGTGGAGAAAGGGAAGGCAAATGCCCAGATTACCCTTGAAAAGGCCCGTGAAATCGATCCGGCGGCCGGTTATGGGGATACGGTTGGGGTCGAACTGAAGACCCGGGAATTCGGCCGTATCGCGGCCCAGAACGCGAAATCCATCATCCTCCAGAAGATCCGCGAGGAAGAACGCCAGACGGTGGCGGATTACTATAACGCCCGCGCGCATGAGATCATGACCGGTATCGTGCAGCGCGTGAACAACGGGATCGTCAGCATCAACCTGGGGAAGGCGGACGCCGTCCTGAAGGCGGAAGACATCATCCCCGGCGAGACGTTCGAGCCGACGCAGCACGTGAAGGTGTACGTGGTCGGCATGCGGGACGGCGGCAAGGGCCCCAGGGTGGAGATCACCCGGACGAAGCCGGCCATGGTGCGGAAGCTTTTCGAGATGGAAGTCTCCGAGATGCGGGAAGGCATCGTGGAGATCAAGGCCATCAGCCGGGAAGCGGGTTCCCGGACGAAGATGGCCGTCTGGTCGAACGACCCGAACATCGACCCCATCGGCGCGTGCATCGGCGTGAACGGCAGCCGCATCAACCCGATCGTGAACGAGCTCCACGGGGAGAAGATCGATATTGTGCAGTGGAACGAGAACCCGGCCCTGTTCGTGGAGAACGCATTGAGCCCCGCGAAAGTGGTGGCGGTCGCCGTGGATGAGGACGAGAACAGCGCCCTGGTGGTGGTGCCGGACAACCAGCTGTCCCTCGCCATCGGCATGAAGGGCCAGAACGCCCGCCTTGCGGCACGCCTGACCGGCTTCAAGATCGATATCAAGTCGGAGTCCCAGGCCCGTGACGAAGGCCTCTTCGATGATTACGAAGAGAATTACGGCGAAGAGGAAACGTACGAAGAGACCGCGGAAGACGGGGATGCCGGGGAAGACGCCGGGGAAGACGCCGGATACGGCGATGAATACGGCGGTGAGGAGGAAGCGCCCGACGGTGCTGCCGATGCCCCGGAGGACGGAGAAGAAGCGTGACGGAACGGAAAGTGCCCCTGAGGCAGTGCCTGGCGTGCCGGGAGAAGAAAGACAAGCGGACGCTGCTGCGGATCGTCCGGGCCGAAGACGGGATCCACGTGGACCCCACCGGCCGGAAGAACGGGCGCGGCGCCTATGTATGCAGGAACATCACCTGTATGGAGACGGCGGTGAAGAAGCACCTGCTGGACAAGTCCTTCGGGATGCAGGTCCCGCCGGAGACCTACGGCGTGCTGAAAGAAGAATTCGACGCATTGAATGGATAAGATACTCTCATTCCTCGGGCTCGGGAAGCGGGCGGGGTACGTGGTGACCGGCGAAACGGCGGTGGAGAACGCCGTCCGGGCCGGGAAGGCGCACCTGGTCGTGATCTCCGGGGACGCATCGGGGAATACCACGAAAAAATTTACGGATAAATGCGCGTATTACCATGTGCCGCTCCGCGTCTACGCGACGAAGGCGGAACTTGGGGCGTGCACCGGGGCGGAAGCGCGTTCGTGCCTCGCGGTGACGGACCGGCAGTTTGCGGACGCATTATCGAAAAGAATGGAGCAGGAAGCTTAAAAGATGGCAAAAATCAGAATTCACGAATTATCAAAAGAACTGAATGTAGATTCTGAAGCGGTAATCGCTTTCCTGGGCGGGGACGTCAAACCCATGTCCGGGATCGAGGACGCGGACGCGGAGCGGGTGCGGCGGCATTTCCGGAAGAAGGAACAGGCGGCGGACCCGGCAGAGAAGAAGGCCTCCGCCGCGCCCCCGAAGGCGGCGCCCAAGGACGCGCCCGAGGGCGATGAAACCGCGAAGAAGAAAAAGCCGGTGTTCATCTTCCGCCCGGAGAACTCCGCCTATAACCAGAACCGCGCGAGCAGCGCGGGCAGCCGTGCCGGCGCGCCCGCGGGCGGCGGTGCGAAGACCCCTAAAACCGGCCAGGGAAGCGGGAATTCCGGACAGTCCGGGAAGAAGCCTTCCGGGCAGGCCCAGGACGGGCGGAGGACCGGTGCCCCCAGGACGCCGGACCGCGCGCCTGCCGGCCAGCGCACCGTGATTAAGCCCAGCGTGCCGAAGACGGCGGAAATGTATAAAGAGAACGCCTCGGACGGGCCGCGTAAGATCACCGATACGACGGATTTCGCGAAGAAGCTGAAGAAGCAGCAGGAAGAAGCGGAAGCCGCGCGGAGGGCCGAAGAAGAGCGGATCGCCGCGGAAGAGGCGGCACGGCGCGCGGCTGAGGAGGCGGCGCGGAAAGCCGCCGAAGAGGAAGCCGCCGCACGCGCGCGGGAAGAGGCCGCGCGAAAGGCCGCCGAGGAAGCGGCGAAGGCCGCGGAAGAAAGCGCGAAAGCCGCCGCTTCGAAAGACGCGTCCGGGGATGCGCCCGCGAAGGCGCAGGACGGCTCCGACAGCCGGAAGAAGCCCGAGCGCACGGACGCGAGACCTTCCGACCGCCCCGCGAAGGGCGCCCAGGGCGCCGCGAAGAAGCCGGACGACCGCAAGGGCGCCGGCCGCGGACCCGCGAAGGACGATAAGGCCCAGGGAGGCACGGACGAGAAGCCCGCGAAGAAGAAGCCGAACTTTGTGTTCAGCACGAAGACCGGGACGCAGGACGGCCGCGGCCAGGGCGCCAGGACCGGGAGCGGCCAGGGCGACCGCACGGGCACGGGCGACCGCCAGGGACGGTACGGGAGCCAGACCGGCGAACGCAGGCCTTATAACCGGGACGGCCAGGGCGCCGGCACCGGGCAGGGCCGTTACGGCCAGGGCCAGGGCCAGGGTGCCAGGACCGGGAGCGGCCAGGGCGACCGCAGGCCGTACGGCCAGGGCCAGGCAGGAAAAGCCCCGCAGGGCCAGGGCGCCGGACAGGGCGGGAACCGCGGCATCTTCGGGAAGACGAACCGCACCGGGAATACGAACATCCGGTTCAACAAGGATAATTCCGCCGAAGGCGCCGGCGCGCTCTCCAAGGCGGACGTGCACGGCAAGAGCAGCGCCGGGAAGCACGACAAGGATAAAAAGAACTACGACCGCACCCAGAAGAACGCCGAGAACTTCAAGAACCTTTCGCGCGACATCCAGAAGAAGAACGACCGCAGGCAGGAAGAAGAAGTCATCAAGATGATCGTCCTTCCGGAAGTCATTACCATGAAGGAACTCGCCGAGAAGATGAAGCAGAAGCCGGCGGACCTCATCAAGAAGCTGTTCCTGCAGGGGAAGATGGTCACATTGAACGATGAGCTGACGTACGAAGAAGCGGAAGCCGTCGCGCTGGACTACGACATCCTCTGCGAGAAGGAAGAGCAGGTCAACGTCATCGAGGAACTCCTCCGGGAAGACGACGAGGACGAGAAGGACATGGTGAAGCGGCCCCCGGTCGTCTGCGTCATGGGCCACGTCGACCACGGCAAGACGTCCCTCCTGGACGCCATCCGCTCCACGAACGTCACCGCCCGGGAAGCCGGCGGCATCACGCAGCACATCGGCGCGTACATGGTGGAGTGCAACGGCGAGAAGATCACGTTCCTGGACACCCCCGGCCATGAGGCCTTCACCGCCATGCGCATGCGCGGCGCCCAGGCGACGGACATCGCGGTGCTGGTGGTGGCCGCGGACGACGGCGTCATGCCGCAGACCGTGGAAGCCATCAACCACGCGAAGGCGGCCGGTGTGGACATCATCGTCGCGGTCAACAAGATCGACAAACCCGGCGCGAACGTGGACCGCGTCAAGCAGGAGATGACCGAATACGGCCTCGTCGCGGAAGACTGGGGCGGCACCACGGTGTTCGTGCCCGTATCCGCGAAGACCCGCGAGAACATCGACCAGCTGCTGGAGATGATCCTGCTCGTCACGGAAGTGAAGGAACTGAAGGCGAACCCGAACCGTGCCCTCAGGGGCCTCGTGATCGAGGCGAAGCTGGATAAGGGCCGCGGCCCCGTGGCGACGGTCCTGGTCCAGAAGGGCACCCTGAAAGTCGGCGACTTCATTTCCTGCGGCTCCTTCTACGGGCGCGTGCGCGCCATGCTGGACGCGGACGGGAACGCCGTGAAGAGCGCCACGCCTTCCATGCCCGTGGAGGTCCTCGGCCTGAACGGCGTGCCGAACGCCGGCGAAGTGGCGATCGGCCATAAGAACGAGCGGGATGCCCGTTCCTACGCGGAGACCTTCATCGCCGAAGAAAAGAAGAAGATGATCGCGGAGACGAAGAAGCGTCTCACCATGGATTCCCTGTTCGCGGAGATCCAGGCCGGCAATATCAAGGAGCTGCCCATCGTCATCAAGGCGGACGTGCAGGGTTCCGTGGAAGCGGTCCGCACCTCCCTCGAGAAGCTTTCGAACGAAGAAGTGACGGTGAAGGTGATCCACAAGGGCGTCGGCGCCATCAGCGAATCGGACGTCAGCCTGGCATCCGCGTCGAACGCCATAATCATCGGCTTCAACGTACGCCCGGACAACCAGGCGAAGCTGCTCGCGGAGCAGGAAAATGTGGAACTGAAGCTCTACCGCGTGATCTACCAGGCCATCGACGACGTGCAGGCCGCCCTGAAGGGCATGCAGGCGCCGGTGTACGAGGAGAAGGTGATCGGGCACGCCGAAGTGCGCATGCTGTTCAAGGCGTCGAGCATCGGCATGATCGCGGGTTCGTACGTGCTGGACGGCATCGTGCGGCGGAACGCCCAGGTCCGCGTGACGCGCGGCAAGGACCGGATCTACGAAGGGGTGATCCAGTCCCTGAAGCGGTTTAAGGACGATGCGAAGGAAGTCCGCGAGGGCTTCGAGTGCGGCATCGTGCTCGAGAAATTCAACGACCTGCAGGAAGGCGACGTGATCGAAGCGTTCGAGATGGTGCAGGTCGAACCGAAGTAATACATCTGTTCGAAGGAGGATCCTTTGAGAAAAGGCAGCATTAAAAGCACAAGGATCAATTCCGAGGTGGCGAAATGCCTCTCTGAGATCATACGGTCGGAGCTGAAGGACCCCAGGATCCATCCGCTGACGTCCGTCCTTTCCGCGGACGTCACGACGGACCTGAAGCAGTGCAAGGCGTATATCAGCGTCCTGGGGGACGCGGACGCGAAGAAGGAGACCATGGAAGGGCTCCGCGCCGCGGCGTCTTTCATCCGGCATGAGCTTGCGGCGCAGGTGAACCTGAGGAATACGCCCGCCGTCACGTTCGTGCTGGACGAGCGGATCGAGCAGGGCATGCACATGTCCCGGCTGATCGAGGAAGTGAAGGCGCGCGACGACGCGGCGATCGCCCTCAGGGGCGACGAGGAGACGGAGCAGGAAGACGATGACGAATTTGATTTTTGAGCGGATCCCGGCGTGCGTCCGGCGGATCGCCGTCGTGGGCCATGTGCGCCCGGACGGCGACTGCGCGGGCAGCGTGACGGCGGTTTACCGGTACCTCAGGAATCTGTACCCGGAGCGGGAGATCGTCCCGTTCCTGGGTGAATACGAAGAAAGCCTCGGCTTCCTGGCGGAGGGCATCCCCGTGCGCACGGACGACGGGGAAGGGCTTTTCGCGGACCTCTGCATCGGGCTGGACGTCTCGGCCCCGGAACGGATCGGGGCGGGCAGCAGGGCCTTCTCGGAGGCGGCGCGGACGCTGGTCATCGACCATCATGAGACGAACCCCTGCTTCGGGGACGAGAACGTCGTCTGCCCGGACGCCTCCTCCACCTGCGAGGTCCTCTACACACGGATGGACAGCGGGAAAATCACGCAGGAGACCGCGGTTTCCCTCTATACCGGCATGGTGCATGATTCGGGCGCGTTCCGGTACAGCTGCACGGGGCCGGAGACCCTGAGGGCGGCGGCGGGCCTCCTGGAGAAAGGCGTGCCGTTCTCCAGGATTATCGAGGATTCCATGGAGCTGAAGTCCTACGCGGTGCAGAAGCTGACCGCCGCGGTCCTTCTCAGGAGCCGGCTGTACGCGGAGGAGAAGTGCCTGGTGTCGGACTGCCCGCTGGAGCTGCTGGACCGTTTTGAGGTCCCGCTCCGGGAGATCGGGTCCGTCGTTACCGTCCTGAACGATACGCGGGAAGCGGAAGTCACGCTGTTCCTGTATGAGGCGGAACCGGGCGTATGGAAGGGCAGCCTGCGGTCGAGGCGGGATGTCAATGTGGCGCGCCTCGCGGCCGTTTACGGCGGCGGAGGACACGCGAAGGCCGCCGGATTCAGTTTTGCGGGGGATTGCAGGGACGCCGAGGAAGGCATCCTGGAAGCCCTCCGGGAGAGCAGTCATTGAACGGGATACTGATACTGGACAAGGCGGAGAACGCCACGTCCTTCTATACCGTGCGGAAGGTCCGGGCGCTGCTCGGGGAGAAGAAGATCGGGCACGGGGGCACATTGGACCCCAGGGCGACCGGCGTCCTGCCGGTGTACCTCGGCGGCGCCACGAAGCTCTGCGATTTCCTTCCGGACGGGGATAAAACCTATGAAGCCGCGCTGACCCTCGGCATAGCCACCGATACGGAGGACATCTGGGGTACGGTGACGGAGGAAGCGCCCGTTTCCGTCTCCGAAGGGGACGCGGAAGCCGCGGTGCTTTCTTTTTTGGGCACATACGTGCAGGTGCCGCCCATGTACTCCGCCAAATGGGTGGACGGGCGGCGGCTCTACGACCTTGCGCGGCAGGGCATCGAAATCGAGCGCCCCGGCAAGGAAGTGACGATCCGCGGGCTGCGCGTCCTGGAGGTGCAACTCCCCGTGGTCCGTTTCCGCGTCACGTGTTCGAAGGGCACGTATATCCGCACCCTCTGCAAGGACATCGGCCGGAGGCTCGGGCTTCCGGCCTGCATGAGCGCGCTCCGGCGCGTCCGGCACGGCCCGTTCCGCATCGAGGACGCGGTGACGCTGCCGGAACTGGCCGAAATCGTGTCGCGCGGGGAACTGGACCGGGTGCTCAGGGGCGCGGACACGCTTTTCCCGGACTACCCGAAGGTCATCCTGCCCGAAGAATGCGACCTTTACCTGCTGAACGGGAACCGCCTGTACGGCGGGGATTTCCGGGCGGATTCCCGTCCCCCGGAAGAGGGCCCGTTCCTCCTCTATACGTCCGCGGGCGCGTTTAAGGCGGTCTACGCCCACGACCCGGAAAACGGGTACTATAAGCCCCTGAAAATGTTTCTGTGAGTCCCCTGGACAGCGGGTGGGTTTTATGATCGTATTCGACGCGCTGGAAAAAATCAATCCGGGATCCCCCACGGCGGTGACCGTCGGCAAATTCGACGGCTTCCACAGGGGGCATATGGCGCTTCTTTCCCGCGTCAGGGACGCGGAGGCGCAAGGCCTGGCTTCCTGTGTCGTGATCACGGGGACGCCGGGGGGCCGTCCGGGCGAACGGAACCTCCTGACCCGGGAGGAACAGCTCGGGATGCTGCGGGAGGCCGGGATCCGCTATGTCGTGCTGCCCGGCGCGGACCCCTCCTTTTTCTCGATGACGGCGGAAGCCTTCTTAAGGGACGTGCTCATTGCCCGCCTGGACATGAAGGCGCTCGCGGTCGGGACCGGCTTCCGGTTCGGACGGGACCGGGCGGGGGACTGTGCGTTCCTTGCCATGCGCCAAGAAGGATACGGATACCGGCTTGACGTGGTGCCGGAGACCCTGGACTGCGGGCGCCCGGTGAGCAGCACCCGGATCCGGACCGCGGTATCGGAGGGGCGGATGGCGGAAGCCGCGCGCCTGCTCGGCCGTCCGTATACGGTCACGGGGACCGCGGGAAGGAGCCGGTTCGCCGGGCAAGCCCTCAGGATTCCCGCCCTGGAGATCCGCATCCCGGAAGGGAAACTGGTGCCGGCATCCGGCATTTACAGGGCGGAAGCGGTGCGGGGGGCGCAGCGGTTCCGCGGGACCGCGTTCGTCGATGCCGGGACTTCGTCTATCGGCGCCGCGGCCGCGTCTATCGATGCCGGGGCCGCGTCTGTCGATGCCGGGACTTTGTCTATTGGCGGCGGGGCCGGGTCCGAAGGGGCGGAAGAGGGCCGGACGGTCCGGGACAATACCGGCAGCGGGCATGCGCCCGTGCTGGAACTCTGCCTGGCGGACGCGCCGGGATGCGAGGGCTTTTACGGGGAAACATTTTCCGTGCGGGTCGCGGAGGACCTGCGGCCCGGGGGATTCTCCGCCTGCGGGAGACGGTTTTTTGTAAATTCAGGCCCCGGGGGCCAAAAAAACGGTTGACAGACGGGGCATCCCCCGTTATCATGGTATCCGTCCGCGGGAAGGCAGCCGGCCAGACGGCCGCAGCTGCCGATGGCGGATCATACCGGATTTATAAAGGAGGTACATCATGCTTGAGAAGATCAGGAGCATTTTTGAGGAACAGTTTGACATCAGCCCGGAAGACATCACGGAGAGCGCTTCTTTCCGCGAAGACCTCGGCCTGGATTCGCTGGATCTTTTTGAGGTGATTCTGGAGCTTGAAAGGGAATACGGCTTCGAAATCGCGCCGGAGGACCTGGAGAAGATGGAGACCGTCGCGGACGTCATCGAATATTTTGAGACGAACGGCATAGAAGTTTGATTTTCCGCTTGACAAAGACTTCCCGGTTTGCTATATTATCCGTTGTGCGCGTCGCGCGAGTTCCTATACGGGGTGTGGCTCAGTTTGGTAGAGCACCTGGTTTGGGACCAGGGGGCCGCAGGTTCGAATCCTGTCACCCCGACAACGGTACGCGGGTGTAGTTCAATGGTAGAATGACAGCCTTCCAAGCTGTATACGTGGGTTCGATTCCGATCACCCGCTTCTGCAGTTTATTTTGCGGAAGCGCTGAAGCCGGCAAGCCGGGACGGTGCATATTAAATACGGTGGGTATAGCGTAGTTGGCTAACGCGCCAGATTGTGGCTCTGGAGACCGTGGGTTCGAGTCCCACTACCCACCCTGCAGGATAAAAAGCAATGGGCTATCGCCAAGCGGTAAGGCCCAGGACTTTGACTCCTGCATTCGTTGGTTCAAATCCAACTAGCCCAGTTCGGGAGGCTTATCCCGGGCACACGGATGGGATACTAGCTCAGTCGGTAGAGCACTTGACTTTTAATCAAGGTGTCGGGGGTTCGAATCCCCCGTGTCTCATTCTTCGTCAATCAGACTGGTGATTCCGCTTTGTGCGGCACCGGTCTTTTTTGTTTTCACGGGGTTTTCCGGCGTTTCCGGGCTTTGAAAACCGCATTTTCGGCAAAAAAAGCCTTCAAATAGGGAAGAGCGACAAAAAAGTACTTGTTTTTACGACGCGTTTCGGTTAAAATATTCAGTACCTATCTGAGATTGGAAAATGATTGCTGCGCACGGCGGTATCTTTCGCGGATACATCGCCCTGCGGAACGCGCGTGCCGGGTCCGGGAATCCCTGCGGAGAGGTTCCGGAACGGGCGGCGTGCGGACGTACGGAGGATGCGGGGCGGGACGTGACGCCCTGCGCCGGGAGGAAAGCGCAGCACATGCCGACAGACGCCGGGGGAAGTTTTCAGCCGGCGTTATGGGATTGTCCGGAGATGCTTTCCTGTTATGGGACCGCGGACAGGCTGCATGGATCTACGCCGGGCATGGAACGCCGGAAGCCGTTCCGGGACGGGCGCGTGACCGAAAGACGGTCAGGGCGCATTTCCGGAGCACTTCCGAAACATGCATTAGGAGGAAGAAAACAGATGTTAAAAGTAACACGCTTTTCCGTGGAGAACCTCACGGAAGGCTGCGTCACGGACGCGAAGCAGCCCTCCTTCTCGTTTTCCCTGGAGAGCGACAGACAGAACGTCACACTGAAGAAAGCCCTGATCCGTCTCGGGAACTGGAAGAAGGAAACCACGTCGCAGATTTCCGTTCCCTACGAAGGACCGGCGCTTAAACCGTTCACCTGCTATGAAGCGAAGCTGGAAGTGACGGATGACGCGGGTGAGACCGCGACATCAGCCGTTGCATTTGAGACCGGCAGGCTGGATACGCCGTGGACCGGGGAATGGATTTCGGACCCCGCGTTCCTGTTTACGGAGAAGGGCGTTTCGCCCGTACCCATGGTGTTCCGGAAGGCCGTTTCGCTGAAGAAGCCCGTGAAGCGGGCCATCATCAACGCGACCGCCATGGGCATCTACGACGTCGCGCTGAACGGGAAGAGGGTCAGCGACCGGTATTTCGCGCCGGGCTTCACTTCTTACCCGAACACGCTCCTGTACCAGACCTATGACGTCACCGGGCTGCTGACCGGCAGCGACATCCTGGATGTCACGGTGGCGGGCGGCTGGGCGGTCGGCTCTTTCGTGTTCACGAGGGGGAACCGGCTGATCCACGACCGCCAGGCGCTGCTGCTGGAGCTGCGCGTCACGTATGAAGACGGCTCATCGGAAGTGATCGGGACGGATTCGACGTGGCAGGTCACGGAAGAAGGCCCGTACCGTCTCGGATGCATCTATGACGGTGAAACCTACGATGCCAGGATTTCCCTGGACAGCGTCACGTGGCGCAGTGCCGCGGCGGAGACGCTGAAGGTGAACCCGGAGATCATCGCCGACGACGGCGCGCCGGTGATCGCCCATGAGGAACTGAAACCCATCTCCGCAAAGAAGATCGGCGATGCCGTGATCTATGACTTCGGTCAGAACTTCGCAGGCGTCGTCAGACTGAAGATTTCCGGTAAGGAAGGGCAGGTCATCAAGGTCCTCCACGCGGAGATCCTGAAGGCGGACGGGACGCTGAACCTCGCGTTCCTGAGGTCAGCGAAGGCGACGGCCGTCTATACCTGCAAGGCAGGCGAGCAGGAGTATATCCCGCGCTTTACGTATATGGGCTTCCGCTACATCAGCATCGAAGGCATCGATGAGGCGGACGTGGAAGTCTCCGCGCTGGCGCTGTATTCGGACCTTCGCCGGATCGGCGAATTCCGGTGCTCCGACCCCCTGCTGAACCAGCTTCAGTCGAATATCGTCTGGGGCGCGAAGTCGAACCTGGTGGACATCCCCACGGACTGCCCGCAGAGGGACGAACGTATGGGCTGGACCGGCGACATCTGCGTGTTCGGCCGCACCGCCTGCTTCAACTTCGACATGACCCGGTTCCTTTCCAAGTGGCTCCGGGATATGCGGGCAGAGCAGTTCAAGGGCGGCGGCATCCCGAACACCATCCCGCGCCAGGGCTACGGATTCCCCACGACCATGCCGGATATGGCGGTCGACTGGTGGGATGACGCGTGCATCATGGTCCCCTGGGCCGATTACCTGGCGAACGGGGACATCACCGTACTCGAAGAGAACTACGGGATGATGAAGAAGTACATTAAGGCGCAGCTCTTCTGGGCGGGCCTTCTGAGCTTCGGGAAACACCGCTACATCTGGAACACCCCGGGCATTTTCCACTTCGGCGACTGGGTCGCGCCGGATGTCCCGAAAATGGGGCAGTGGCAGGCCAGGGCGAAATGGACCGGGACCGCGTCCATCAACAACTGCGCGAATACGGTCTCGAAGATCGCGGCCATCCTCGGGCATAAGGAAGACGAAACCTATTACCGGGGCATCGCGGAGAAGGCGGCGGACGCCTATTCCTCCATCCTGACGGACGGGAACGGCAAGCTTCTGGAGGAATTCCAGACGGCGTACGTCCTTCCCATTTACCTCGACATGTTCGCTACGCCGGAGATTAAGGCAAATGCGACGTCGAACCTGGTCCGGCTCGTGGAGAAGAACGACTACTGCATCGGCACCGGCTTCCCGGGCACCCCGTATATCCTGTTCGCGCTCGCGGACAACGGGGAGACGGAGACCGCGTACCGGATGCTGATGAACACGAAGTGCCCGAGCTGGCTTTACGAAGTCCGGGTCGGCGCGACGACCATCTGGGAACGCTGGGACGGTCTGGACGAGAACGGGCTCTGCCCGATCGGGGACGACGGGACCGGCGGCATGATCTCCTACAACCATTACGCGGCCGGCGCGGTCGGCGACTTCCTTTACAGGAGGATCGCAGGCCTTGAAGCGACCGCCCCCGGATACCGTTCCTTTGCCGTTAAGCCTGTACTTGGCGGAGGGCTGACTGCAGCGTGCGCTTCTGTCGAGACACCCTACGGCAAGGCCGCGTCAGACTGGAAGATCGAGGACGGCACATTTACCCTGAATGTGACGGTCCCCGTGAATACGGACTGCACGGTAACGCTTCCCGACGGGACTGTAAAGACCGCGGGATCCGGGACCTACACTTATACATGCGCAGTATAAGTACTGGATTTCCGAACACGGCAGAGGGCGCGGGCCCGTGCTGTGGGAAGAACAACCGCCGGGATCACACGGGTGTCCCGAAACGGGAACGCCCCCCATCAGGCGGATTGAAAATATAAGCTTATATGAAAAAAAGGAGAAACTCATCATGAGCAACAACTTGAAATCCGGATTCAATGAATTCATCGAGAAGCTGCCCCCGAGCCTGATCAAGAGCTCGAAGGTCAGTCTTTTCCCGGAAGGCGCCATCGGCTACCTGATTGGCCCCACGCTGGCCATGCTGGCGAACTCGATCCTGTCCAGTTACTTTAACAAGTACATGTCCGATATCCTCGGCGTCAGCACCTGGGCGAAAGGCTTCTTCACCTGGCTTCCGGTGATCTCCGTCATCTTCGTGGTGGCAGGTAATATTATCGTCGGCCGCCTGATGGACAGCTCCACGTCGAGAGTCGCAAAGGCCCGTCCGCTGCTCCTGTTCAGCGTGCCGATCAGCCTGATCGCCCTCCTGTTCCTGTTCATTTTCGCGCCTTTTGATGTTAACAGCACCGGCTGGCATATCGGATCCCTGATCTGCATCGCCATCGGCTACAACATCTGGTTCGGCATTGCGTATCCCATGTACTTCACGCCGCACTCCGCGCTGGTCGGTCTGTCCACGCGTGACTCGAAGGACCGCTCCCTGCTGGCTACGATTTCGAACGCGACGCACCTGGCGGCCATGGGCCTTACGTCCATGATCCTTCCGTTCTTCCTGGGCATGCTGTTCAAGTATGACCTGAGCGGGACCGGCGCTGCCCAGATGAAGATCCAGGGCCAGGAAGGCCTCGTAGCCTTTGCAGCAGGCGCGCAGAACGTCGAGTATTACGTCAACGCTGCCGGCAACCCGATCTATGATACGCAGGCTTCCTACAACGCATGGAAGATTTTCGTGATCGCCCTGATCATCATCACCCTGGTCGGCGCGCTGGTCGAGTACTTCTTCACCCGTGAGCGTGTAACGGAAGAGGGCGGCGAGCAGAAGGAAGTCAAGAAGGCGCTTCCGCTCGGGCAGCAGGCGAAGATCTGCTTCAGCGACAAGTTCTGGATCATTATGATCCTGTTCTTCGTGTTCTACCAGCTCAGCGGTATGATGAAGAACGTGTCCCAGCTGTATTACTGCACGGCCCTGTTCCAGGATGCAGCCGGCAAGTACACCACTGTGTGGGGCGGCAACCGTTCCGGCCTGATCGCCATCATCGGCGCGGTGCCTACGGCCATCGGTATGGTCGTCGCGGTGCCTCTTGCGAACAAGTTCGGTAAGGCGAAAGCGATTATGATCGGCGCTGCGATTTCCGCGCTCGGCGGTCTCCTGGGCCTGATCTTCCCCGACAACTTCATCGTTGCCGTGATCGCGTTCGTGATCAAGGCGCTCGGCTCTACGCCCGCCATGTACCTGTCCCTGGCGCTCCTTGCGGATATCATGGACCATCAGGAAGCCCTTCACGGCGGCCGTACGGACGGTCTGTCCATGACGATTTACGGTGCGATCATGGCCGGTATGACCGGTATCGCGACCGGTATCCTGAACGTGGTCATTTCCTCTACCGGGTATGATGCGGCGAACGGTATTCTTTCGAATGACGCGCTCCGCGCGACGCTGCCCTGGATCTTCTTCGGCGGCGAGATGATCGGCTACGGCCTGATCGCCCTGTTCTTCTTCTTCTTCATGAAGGTGGAGAAGTTCTCCGATCTTGACCACAGGGCCATCATCCAGGACCAGAGAGCCCTTGCAGCCCAGGAAGGCCGCGAGTACGTCCTTCCGGAAGGCCTGGACGACAGCAAGGAGATCATCGTGGACGGCGAGACGCTGAACGAGTTCAACAAACTTCGTGTGGCGAACGGCAGAAGCGAGGTCAAACTGTAAGTAAGACAGAACGGGACGGTCATGAATGACCGGGCCTGAAATAACGGAAAGCCCCGGGCGCATGCATACCGCATGTCTCCCGGGGCTTTCCCCATCCGGGCAGTACCGGTCCCTTTTTGTTGTCCGCCTTTCCCCCTATGCAAACCGGTGTTTTTCTGCTATACTATAAAGACCGCGTAAAAACCGGCAGGTTTTCGCGGGAGACAGAATACATTTTCAACAGCACGGAGGATCACTTTATGGCCTGGTTAAGCGACATTGAAATCGCGAGCCGGTGCGCGCTGCGCCCCATCGGGGAGATCGCGGCGGCGGCCGGAATTGATGAGAAGTATCTGGAGCCCTACGGGCGCTATAAGGCGAAGGTGGACCTTTCGCTTCTGAATGAGACGGACGCGCCGGACGGGAAGCTGATCCTGGTGACGGCCATTACGCCGACCCCCGCCGGGGAGGGGAAGACGACGACCACGATCGGCCTCGCGGACGGCCTGAAGGCCTGCGGGAAGCGCGTGACGGTGGCGCTGCGTGAGCCTTCGCTCGGGCCGGTGTTCGGCGTGAAGGGCGGCGCCGCGGGCGGCGGATACGCGCAGGTGGTGCCCATGGAGGACATCAACCTGCATTTTACCGGTGATTTCCACGCGATCGGGGCCGCGAACAACCTGCTCGCCGCCATGATCGACAACCACATCCATCAGGGAAATGAACTGAACATCGACCCCAGGCGGATCACGTGGCGGCGCTGCGTCGACATGAACGACCGGCAGCTCCGGAACATCGTGGACGGCCTCGGCGGGAAGGCGAACGGCGTGCCGCGCGAGGACGGCTACGACATCACGGTGGCGTCCGAAATCATGGCGGTCTTCTGCCTGTCCGCGTCCATTACGGACCTGAATGAACGGCTGGGCCGCATCATCGTCGGCTATACCTATGACGGGGCGCCGGTGACCGCGGCGGACCTGAAGGCGGTCGGCGCCATGACGGCGCTCCTGAAAGACGCGCTGAAGCCGAACCTGGTCCAGACGCTCGAAGGGACGCCCGCGTTCGTCCACGGCGGCCCGTTCGCGAACATCGCCCACGGGTGCAACTCCGTCGTCGCCACGCGCATGGCGCTGAAGCTCGGCGATTATACCGTGACGGAGGCCGGCTTCGGCGCGGACCTCGGCGCGGAGAAGTTCCTGGACATCAAGTGCCGGGCGGCGGGCCTGCAGCCGGACGCGGTGGTGATCGTGGCCACGGTGCGCGCGCTGAAGATGCACGGCGGCCTGAAGAAGACGGAACTCGGGAACGAGGACCTCGACGCGCTGGAGAAGGGCATCCCGAACCTGCTGCGCCACGTGGGGAACATTAAAAATGTGTACGGCCTGCCCTGTGTGGTGGCGGTGAACCGCTTCCCCACGGATACGGACCGGGAGATCGAGTACATCATCGCGAAATGCCGCGAACTCGGCGTCAATACGGTGCTGTCTACCGTATGGGCCGACGGCGGGCAGGGCGGCCTGGCGCTCGCGCAGGAAGTGATCCGCCTCTGCGAGGAGGAGACGCCGGACTTCCGTTTCTCCTATGACCTGGACCTGTCCATCGAGCAGAAGATCGAAGCCGTGGCGAAGAAGGTCTACGGGGGCGCGGGCATCCAGCTGACGGACGAGGCGAAGCGCGAAGTGCGGAACCTGCAGAAGCTCGGCTTCGGCGGGCTGCCCGTCTGCATCGCGAAGACGCAGTACAGTTTCACCGACGACCCGAAGAAGCTCGGGGCGCCGGAAGGGTTCGTCGTCACCGTGCGGAAGGTGAAGGTGTCCGCGGGCGCCGGGTTCGTGGTCGCGCTGACGGGCGAGATCATGACCATGCCCGGGCTCCCGAAGGTGCCTGCCGCGGAGAATATCGACGTGGACGCGGACGGGAAGATCAGCGGGCTGTTCTGACCGCCGGGATCCGGAGAATGAAGGGACCGGCCCGGGACGTTTTTCCCGGGCCGGGTCCGTTGTGACGCGGGAGACGCGCATGTAGGCGCTTCCCGGAGCGGGGAGGGCAGGAATGCCGAAGAAATCCACGGTTTTTTTCTGCAGCGAATGCGGATTTGAAAGCGCGAAGTGGCTGGGGCAGTGCCCCGGCTGCAAAAGCTGGAATACATTTGTAGAGGAACCCGTACGGGAGACGCAGAAAGTCCCCGGTGCGGTGCGGAAACCGGGCGCCGGGCGCCGGACGGCCTCCTCCCTCGGGGAGATCTCCCTGGAGGACCGGGACCGCCTTCCGTCCGGGATGGCGGAACTGGACCGCGTGCTCGGCGGCGGCATCGTGCAGGGTTCGCTGGTGCTGGTGGGCGGGGACCCCGGCATCGGGAAGTCCACGATCCTCCTGCAGGTCTGCAGGAGCCTGGCGGAACGCGGGACGAAGGTCCTGTACATTTCCGGCGAGGAGAGCCTGAAGCAGATCAAGATGCGGGCGGTGCGCCTCGGCGCTTTCGCAGGGGACGTCCGGATGGCGGCGGAGACGAATCTCGCGGACATCCGGGAACTCATCGAAGCCGAGAAGCCGGAAGTCGTGGTCGTGGACTCCATCCAGACCCTTTACCGGGAGGACGTGTCCGGCGCCCCGGGCTCCGTTTCCCAGGTCCGCGAGTGCGCGAATGTGCTCCTCCAGGTCGCGAAGACGGAGGGCATCGCGGTCTTCCTGGTCGGCCATGTCACGAAGGAAGGCACCGTGGCGGGGCCGCGGGTGCTCGAGCATATGGTGGACACGGTGCTGTATTTCGAAGGCGACCGGTCCCAGACGTACCGGCTGATCCGGGCCGTGAAGAACCGTTTCGGCGCCACGAACGAGGTGGGCGTTTTCGAAATGACCGCCGCAGGGCTTGCGGAAGTCACGAATCCTTCGGATTACCTGGTTACGGGGCGGCCGGAGGACGCCTCCGGGTCTGCGCTTTCCTGCGTCATGGAAGGCACCCGGCCCATGCTGATGGAAGTGCAGGCCCTGGTCTGCAGGACCGCCTTCGGGCTTCCGCGGCGGACCGCCGTCGGCATCGACCTGAACCGCGTGAACCTGCTGACCGCGGTGCTGGAGAAGCGGGGCGGGCTGTCCCTGGCTTCCTACGACGTCTACGTCAGCATCACGGGCGGCATGCGGATATCGGACCCGTCCATGGACCTGGCCGTGCTGCTCGCGCTGGTGTCCGGCTATTTTGACATCCCGCTTTCCGGGAAGAACATTGCCTTCGGCGAAGCCGGCCTCGCGGGCGAGATCCGCGGCGTCTCCAATGTGAACGCCCGGGTGAAGGAAGCGGTGCGGCTCGGCTATACGCAGGCGGTGATCCCCAGGGCGTCGATGCACAATGTGGAGAAGGAATACCGGCCTTACTGCATCCCGGTTTCGACGGTGCGGGAGGCGATCCGGCTGCTGCCGGGCGGGAATCCGCGCGAAGGCGCACGGGAGGGCTGAAATCCGGGCAGCACGTGGACCGGGGAAGACCGTGCAGGTTCCGGGCATACCGGCGGAAACGGGCGCCGGAGCCGGAGAAAATAAAAGAGAACGGAAACAGGACACGCATGAGCCGCGGGAAGCCCAGGGCAGTATCGGGCGCCCGGCCATGCGGGAAGAGGAGGAGAAAAGATGGGTGTATATGACTGCTGTATCATCGGGACGGGCCCCGCGGGGATCTCGGCCGCGCTGAACCTGAAGATCCACAACAAAGACTTCCTCTGGTTCGGGACGAAGAACCTGAGCGATAAAGTCGTGAAAGCGGAGAAGATCCGGAACTATCCCGGGATCCCGGAGGCTTCCGGGGAGACGCTGCAGGCAGCGTTCCGCGCCCATATCGACGAGATGGGCATCGGGATCACGGAGGCGATGGTGAATTCGATCCTCCCGATGGGGGATCATTACGCGGTGATCGCCGGCCCGGATTTTTACGAGACGAAGACGGTCATCCTGACGACCGGCGTCGCGCAGACGGGCACGCTTCCGGGGGAAAGCGAATACCTGGGGCGCGGCGTCAGCTACTGCGCCACCTGTGACGGCGGGCTGTACCGCGGGAAGACCATCGCCGTGGTCTGCGGCAACCGGCGCTTCGAGCATGAGGTGCGGTACCTTTCGGAGCTCGCGGCGAAGATCTACTATTTCCCGCTCTATAAGGATCCCGGTGCCTTCGCGGACAATGTGGAAGTCCGGAAAGACCGGCCGGTCTCCGTCGGGGGCGGCTTCCGGGTCACCGGCATCACGCTCCGGGGCGGGGAGACGCTTCCCGTGGACGGCACGTTCTTCCTGAGGGATTCCATTTCCCTCGGGTCCCTGCTGCCGAAGCTGGAGACGGAGGACGGGCACATCGCCGTGAACCGCGGGATGGAGACGAACCTGGAAGGCGTGTTCGCGGCCGGGGACTGCACCGGACGGCCGTACCAGTACGCGAAAGCCGTCGGGGAGGGCAATGTCGCCGCCCACGGCGTCATCGAATACCTGGACCGGAAGGCAGCCGGAAAGACGGAAGCCTGACACGGATCTTAAGGAAAATATGAAAAAACCAGGCGGCCGGTGTTCCGAACACCGGCCGCCTGGTATGTGATGGATGAACAGATAGCTCGTACGAGAATCGAACTCGTGTTTCCGCCTTGAGAGGGCGGCGTCTTAGCCGCTTGACCAACGAGCCACGCAACAGAAAGTATGATAGCAGATGAATCCGGAAAAGTCAAGCATATTTTCAAAAAATCGAAAAGGAATCTCAGCGGGTTCCCGGACGGCCCCGTTCCATGGGTATCTTGTGTCAAATTCCTTTATTTTCCGGTTGACACCACAAGGCTTTGGGGTTTATGATAGCAGGGAAGCGGCCGGGCGGGGATGATACATGGAGCGGGATGCCCCATCAGGTACCTTAGCCCGATTTTTTTGTGAAAGGAAGGTTTTATGTCCATGTCCACTTTTGCGTTTACCCCCGAGAACAACATTTTCGTCCAGACACATCCGCTGATCCAGCACAAAATCTCCATTCTCCGTGATATCCATACCGGCACGAACGAATTCCGCCAGATCGCGGAAGAGATTGCCATGCTGATGGGGTTCCAGGCACTGGAAGACCTGCCCCTGATGGATGTGGAGATCGAGACGCCCATCGAAAAATGCACGACCCAGGTCCTTGCCGGGAAGAAACTCTGCGTGGTGCCCATCCTCCGTGCCGGCCTTGGCATGGTGAACGGCATTACCGCGCTGGTGCCCAGCGCGAAGATCGGCCACATCGGCCTGTACAGGGATGAGGTTACGCATGAGCCTCACGAGTACTACTGCAAGCTCCCGTCGCCCATCGAGCTCAGGACCATCATCGTGGTGGACCCCATGCTCGCGACCGGCGGGTCCGCGTGCGCGGCCATTGATTTCATCAAGGCGCGCGGCGGCCGTCACATCAAGTTCCTCTGCATCATCGCGGCGCCCGAAGGCGTCGAGCGGCTCCACAGGGAACATCCGGACGTCAAGATCTACATCGGACATGTGGACAGGGAACTGAATCAGAACGCTTACATTTGCCCCGGTCTCGGGGATGCCGGAGACAGGATCTTCGGTACAAAGTAAGACATAGAAAAAAGAGAATAAGGAGATTAAGCACATGAATCTGACGTACGGAATCAAGGACAGGCCGGGCTTCTTCAAGACCATCCTGTTCGCGCTGCAGCAGCTGCTCGCCATCATGGCGGCGACGATCGCGGTTCCCGCCATCGTCGGGAACGGCATGAGCCAGACGGCCGCCCTGTTCGGCGCCGGTGTCGGTACCCTGGTGTACCTGATTTTCACGAAGTTTTCCAGCCCCGTGTTCCTTGGAAGCTCGTTCGCGTTCCTTGGATCCATGGCAGCGGCCTTCGCAGGCGGCGTGTCCATGCAGCTCGGATACCTGGGTCTTCTGTTCGGTGCCCTGTTCGCGGCGCTGGTCTATGTAGCCCTGTCCATCCTGGTGAAGAAAGTCGGGACGGACTGGATCAACAAGCTGATGCCCGCGGTGGTCATCGGCCCCACGGTCGCCATCATCGGACTGTCCCTCGCCGGGAACGCGGTAGGCGATCTGATGTCCGGCAATGTGACTCATGTGGAGACGGTCCAGCAGATCGTCGACGGCGCGATCACGGACACCGCTGTGAACGTCCAGAACGCTTCTGTTTATCTCTGCTTCCTGTGCGGCATCGTGACCCTGGCGGTGACGATTCTCTGTTCCGTATACGGGAAGAAGTTCCTGAAGATGATCCCCTTCATCATCGGCATCCTGGCAGGCTATGCGGTGGCGCTGGGATTCACCATGATCGGCAACGCGGCGAATGTACCGGCCCTTCAGATCATCAATCTCGATGTATTTAAGGACATGAAGTGGGGAGAGCTGGCGACGTGGCTGAAGGTGCCGGATTTCACGTTCCTGACGGCTTATCAGGGATTCGGCGAATTCAGCTTCGGATATCTCATTAAGATCCTTGTGGCTTATGTGCCGGTCGCGTTCGTGGTTTTCGCGGAGCATATCGCGGACCATAAGAACCTTTCGACCATCGTAGGCAAGGACCTTCTTAAGGATCCCGGCCTTGATAAGACGCTGCTGGGCGACGGCGTCGGTTCGTTCGCCGGCGCGATCTTCGGCGGCTGCCCGAATACCACGTACGGCGAGTCCATCGGCTGTGTGGCCATTTCCGGCAATGCGTCTGTTGTTACGATTCTCTGCACCGCCATCCTGGCAGTCCTGATTTCCTTTATCGGGCCCTTCGCGGCATTCCTTTCGACCATTCCCAAATGTGTCATGGGCGGTGTGTGCATCGCGCTTTATGGCTTCATCGCGGTCTCCGGTCTTAAGATGATCCAGAATGTGGATCTGAATGCCAACCGGAACCTGTTCGTCGTTTCCGTTATCCTGATCGCGGGCGTAGGCGGACTGACGCTGACCTTCGGTAAGGTGACCCTGACCGAAGTGGCACTTGCCCTGATCCTCGGTATCCTGACGAACCTCATGGTTGGGAATGCGAAGGATGTGAAAGCCGTCGAGCTGGACGGCGCCGGGGCTGCGGCAGCGCTTCCCATGGGCGCGGAAGAAGCCATCGAAGAAAAAACCGTGAAGGCCATCCCGGAATTCGAAGAAGCCGCGGAAGATGTCGAAGCGGCTGCGGAAGAAGCCGTAGATGAGATTGCGGATACGGCAGAAGAAGCTGCGGATGATGCTGCGGATGCCGTGGAAGACGCCGCGCAGGATTTTGAAGCGGCTGCGGAAGAAGCTGTAGATGAGATCGCGGATGCGGCGGAAGAAGCTGCGGATGATGCTGCGGATGCCGTAGAAGACACCGTGGAAGGCTTTGAAGCCGCCGCGGAAGACGCCGTAGAAGATGTTGCGGATGTCGCGGAAGAAGCCGTAGAAGATGTCGCGGATGCGGCGGAAGAAGCCGTGGACGCGGCCCAGGACGCCGTGGAAGAGACCGTGGAAGGCTTTGAAGCCGCCGCGGAAGAAGCCGTAGATGATGTCGCGGATGCGACGGAAGAAGCCGTGGACACGGCCCAGGACGCTGTGGAAGAGACCGTGGAATGCTTTGAAGCCGCCGCGGATGAAGCCGTGGATGACGCTGCGGATGTCGCGGAAGAAGCTGCGGAGAATGCAGCGGATGCCGTGGATGAAGCCGCGGACGCCGCGAAGGACCTGTTCTTCTGACAGGCGGGACCCGGCCCGAAGAACCCGTAA
>JAGDAW010000038.1 GCA_017959345.1 Lachnospiraceae bacterium
CGCCGCGGATGAAGCCGTGGATTACGCTGCGAATGCCGTGGATGAAGCCGCGGACGCCGCGAAGGACCTGTTCTTCTGACAGGTAGGACCCGGCCCGAAGAACCCGTAAGGCATGCGCGGGACGCAGGCCTATGGTTTCGAAGGCTTACGAATCAATGACTTATGGAGCAGCCGGTTCAGCCGGCTGCTCCTTGGTGTTTTGAGATATCAGGGTAAAAAGCCTTCTTCCACGGAAGGCTTGCCTGACGGAGGGAGAAAGGCATCTTTACCCGCCCCACATGGAGCGCGGAGTGGAGATTGATCTCCACGGGCGTGCGGAATGTTCGCGAAGGCAAAGTGAGTAAAGAGCATACTTGTATGCACTTTATGAGCGCGCCCGCGACAGCTGCGCAGCAGCTGTGGGAGGAGCGATATAGGCGCACAGAAATCTTTGATTTCGTCTTGCGTCATATCGAGCGCAGCGGGCGGAGGGCGCACGCAGTGCGAAACGCTCCGGATATCATTTCCATCCCTAACATCATTTTAAACCGGTACCGTCTACGGACAATGTGGTGTTTGACTGACGCGTCTTTCTGGCTTTTCAAACCATCCGCCCACCGGCAGGAAGGCGGCTCCGGGATGATACATTTCCCTGCGGGAAACGCAGGGAAACGGCGCCCTTGCCCTGCGGTTTCACGATTCGGCGGCGGCGGTACGGAAGGCACCGGCGGGCGTTGTGCAAATTGTCCGCAATCCGGGCAGATTCCTGTGGCACATATGGAGTTCTTCCGAAAACGGGCCGTAAAAGGTTGAAAAGGGACGGAAAATAGGGTATAATGACCACTCTGTTGGAAGAAAGGAAAGGAATGTTCGCGAAGATCATTATCGACAGCAGCAGCAAGGCCATTGACCGGCCGTTCACCTACCGCATCCCCGGACACCTCGAGGGCGTTATCCAGCCCGGAAGCCGTGTGCGCGTGCCGTTCGGGAAGGGGAATACCCTGCGGGACGGCTACTGCATCGGTATCGAAACGGATACCGCGCTGGATCCCGGAAGGGTGAAGGAGATCGATTCCCTGCCCGGGACCGCGCAGCCCATGGAGAGCCAGATGATGGAACTCGCCATCTGGATGCGCTACCGCTACGGCGGGACATTGGCGCAGGCATTTGCGGCCGTCCTCCCGAACCGGAAGGACGTGAAGCCGGTGCGGAACCGCCTGTATGTCTGGAAGGGGACGAAAGACCAGCTGCTGGACCAGCTCTATATCGCGGAACGCAGGAAGTACTACGCGAAGATCCGGCTGCTGAAGGCGTTTACGGAACGTCTGACATTGCCCGCGGACCTGGTTTCGGACCGCCTGCAGATCCAGGCGTCCACATTGAAGAGCTTTACGGACCAGGGACTGGTCGCGGTGGAGTACGTGGAGCCGGCCCCGATGGCGGACCTGAAGCGGGACCCGCAGGGCGCGAAGCCCCTGAACGCGGAGCAGCAGGCGGCCGTGCGGGAGATCCTGGAGGATCCCCGGCAGGTGCACCTGCTCTACGGGATCACGGGTTCGGGGAAGACGGAAGTCTACCTGAACGTGATCGAAGCGGTGCTGGCTTCCGGGAAGGAAGTGATCGTCCTGATCCCGGAGATCGCCCTGACGTACCAGACCGTGATGCGTTTCTACGCCCGGTTCGGCGAACGGGTCTCCATGGTGCACAGCCGGCTTTCGGCAGGGGAGAAAAGCGCCCGTTTCCGGATGGCTTCCGAAGGCGGGATCCGGGTCATGATCGGGCCCAGGAGCGCGCTGTTTACGCCTTTCAAGAACCTCGGCCTGATCATTGTGGACGAGTTCCATGAGCCGTCCTACCTTTCCGACCAGTCCCCGAAATACAGCGCGGTGGAGACGGCGGTCAAGCGCGCGTCCCTTGCCGGGTGCAAGGTCGTGCTGGGCTCCGCGACACCGCTTGTCGAGTATTACGGGAAAGCGCTTTCCGGGGCGTACGCATTGTCCAGGATGAGGACGCGCGCCGTGCAGGGAAGCCGCCTCCCGGAAGTGGAGATCGCGGACCTCAGGGAGGAATTCCGGAAGCGGAACCGCTCGATTTTCTCGGAACCACTGCAGAAAGCCATGGAAGAGGCGCTGATGCGCCGTGAACAGATCATGCTGTTCCTGAACCGGAGGGGCTATTCCGGCGCCGTGAGCTGCCGGTCCTGCGGGGAGGCCGTCGGGTGCCCCCACTGCAGCGTCCCCCTGAATTACCATAAGAACGGCACGCTGAAGTGCCATTACTGCGGGTTTTCACGGCCCATGGTAAAGCAGTGCCCCGCCTGCGGCTCCGGGATGATTTCCACATTCGGGATCGGGACGGAGAAGGTCGAAGAGATGGTGAAGGAACGCTTCCCGTCCGCGCGGACGCTCCGGATGGACGCGGACACGACCGGCGGGAAGGACGGGCACCGGGTCATCCTGGAACAGTTCAACCAGGGGGAGGCGGACGTCCTGATCGGCACGCAGATGATCGTGAAGGGCCATGATTTCCCGAATGTGACCCTCGTCGGGATCCTCGCGGCGGACCTCTCGCTCAATGTGCCCGACTACAGGGCGGCGGAACGGACCTTCCAGCTGCTGGTGCAGGCCGAAGGAAGGGCCGGACGGGCGGATAAGCCGGGCAGATGCATTGTCCAGACGTACCTGCCGGACCACTACGCGGTCCGCGCCGCCGTGAAGCAGGATTTTGACGCCTTCTATGAGAACGAGATGCTTTTCCGGAAGGCCATGCATTACCCGCCGGCGGGCTTTTTCTCCGGCATCCGTTTCGCGGGACCGGACGAAGGCGTCCTCAGGGCCGCCGCGGAGCAGCTCTCGAAAGAAGCGGCGGATACATTCGGGCAGACCGTCCGTTTCCTGGGGCCTGCCGAGGAGACCGCTTATAAAGTCAAGGACCAGTACCGGATGATCCTCCGGATGAAGGCGGATGCGCTGGAAGACCTCCTCGCCGTGAAGCAGTACATGGAAGGGAAGGCGGAGCCGCTGGTCCGGGACAAGCGGATCTACATGACGTTTGAATCATAGGGGCGCCGGTAAAGGCCGGCATCCCACGCAGACAGGAGGATTTATGGCGATCCTGAACATCCGGCAGCTCGGGGACGAGTGCCTCAAAAAGAAATGTAAGCCCATCAAGGTGATCACCCCCAGGATCCGGCAGCTCGCGGAAGACATGCTGGATACCATGTACGAAGCGGAGGGGGTGGGCCTTGCCGCGCCCCAGGTCGGCATCCTGAAGCGCCTGGTCGTGATCGACACGACGCCGTACCCGGAAGACGGGGAACCGGATCCGGATTCGGTCCAGCGCTATGTGATGATCAACCCGGAGATCCTGGAGACGTCCGGCGAACAGCGCGGCTATGAAGGCTGCCTGAGCTACACCGGGATGAGCGGGATCGTGACGCGGCCGTCGTTCGTGAAGGTGGCGTTTACGGACCTGGAGGGGTTTCGGTGCGAGCTTTCCGCGGAAGGCCTCCTTGCCCGCGCGGTCTGCCATGAATGCGACCACCTGGACGGCGTCATGTACACGGAGAGGACGGAAGGCCCCGTCATCACGAATGAGGAACTCGACCGCATCCTGGAAGAGAAAGAGCAGGAGAAGGAGACTGGGGATTCATGAGGCTGATCTTTATGGGGACGCCGGATTTCGCGGTGCCCACACTGGACGCGCTTGTCCGTTCGGAACACGAAGTGGCGGCCGTCTATACGCAGCAGGATAAGCCGCAGGGGCGGAGCGGGAAACCGGTGCCGTCCCCGGTAAAGGTGTACGCGGAAGCCGCCGGGATCCCCGTGCTGCAGCCGGCTTCGTTCCGGAAGGCGGAAGTGCTGGAGGAGATGCGCGGCTTTTCGGCGGATGCCATCATCGTGGTGGCGTTCAGCCGGATCCTGAAGAAGCGCGTCCTGGAGATGACCCCGTACGGCTGTTTCAATGTGCATGCCTCCCTCCTTCCCCGGTACCGCGGCGCCGCGCCGGTGCAGTGGGCCATCCTGGAAGGCGAGCAGGAGACGGGCGTCACCATCATGCAGATGGACGAGGGACTGGACACCGGCGATATCCTGAACCAGGTGACCATACCCATTGAACCGGACGAGACCGGGGATTCCCTGTTTGAGAAGCTGTCGCGGCTCGGCGGCCCGCTGCTCCTGGAGACGCTGAAAGAAGCGGAGGCGGGGGAACTCCATCCCGTGAAGCAGGGCGAATCGCCCACCGTCTACGCGGCCATGCTGGACAAGTCCATGGGGCGGATCGATTTTTCCCGGGACGCCGCCGTGATCGAGCGGTATATCCGCGGGCTGTATTCCTGGCCTTCGGCGTATACGGACCGCGACGGGAAGATCCTGAAGATCTATAAGGCGGAGGTCGTCGAAGAGGAGACGGAATGCCCGGCAGAAGTACCCGCAGCGGGAGAAGCCGGGGAGACGGACGGCGGGACCTGCGCATGCACGGCGGAACAGCCCGAAGCCATGGATTGCCCGGCCTGTGCGTCCGGTACGGAGCAGCCCGAAGCCATGGAATGCCCGGCCTGCGCGTCCGGTACGGAACAGCCCGAAGCCATGGAATGCCCGGCCTGCGCGGCGGGACGGCCCGCCCCCGGGACGGTGATCCGTGTGACGAAGAAGGATTTCACGGTCCAGTGCGGCCGCGGCGCCCTGAAGATCCTCGAACTGCAGCCGGAAGGGAAACGGCGGATGCGGACCGCGGACTATCTCCGCGGGAACCCCATCCCCGAAGGCACCCGCCTGGGACAGGGATGATGGACGGCAGGGGCGGCGCGGGCGTCCGGAACCGTGCGCTGGACGCCGTGCTCGCGGTATTCCGCGGGGACGCGTTCTCTACCGAAGCCCTGGACGCCCTTCCGGGGACGGATGCGCTGAGCGATACGGACCGGCGTTTCCTCCGCCGGCTTGTGAAGGGCACATTGAGCCGCAGGTACACCCTCGAAGCCGTCCTGGAACGGATCAGCAGCACCCCGCCGGAGAAAATGAAGCCGGTGGTCCGCGCGCTGCTCTGCCTGGGTGTTTACGAACTATACTATCTGCGCACCGCTTCCTTTGCGGCGGTGCATCAATACGTGGAACTGGCCGGGCGCAGGAACCTGCACCCGCTGAAGGGGTTCGTGAACGCGGTGCTCCGCCGCGCGGACCGGGAGCGGGAGACGGTCCTCTCCGCGCTGTCCGTCAGCGAATCGCTCGGCTATTCGGCGTTCCTGTACGGGCGCATGTGCGCCTGGTACGGGGCGGACGCGGCCGCCGCCGCGGGCAAAGCACTGTTTTCGGAGGAACAGAAGCCGGTTTCGGTGCTCCGGATGCAGTCCCGGATCCCGGAAGACGCATTTCTGGAACGCCTCCGGGCCGAAGGGGCGGAAGCGGTGCCCACGGGGCTTTGCGCGGGCACGTACCGGGTCGCTTCGGAGAAGCCGCTGTCTTCGCTGGACACATTCAGGGACGGTTATTTCTACATCCAGGATGTGAGTTCCGCGCTCGCGGGCGAAGCGGTTAAGGACCTGCTGCTTGCCGCGGGGGACGGATACCGGGTGCTGGACGTGTGCGCGTCCCCCGGCGGGAAATCCATCCATGCCGCGGACCTGATGCTGCTTGCGGCACGGGATCGTGGGACTTCCCCCGGCGCCGTTACCAGCTGCGACGTATCGGAGGCGAAGACGCGCAGGATCCTGGAAAATGCGGAACGGCTCCGGCTTACGAACCTGTCCGCCGCGGTCCGGGACGCCTCGGTAGATGCCCCGGAAGAAGCCGGAAAATATGACCGCGTCCTCGCGGACGTGCCCTGTTCCGGCATCGGGATCATCGGGCGGAAGCCGGATATCCAGTATCACCTGTCGCAGGAATCGTTCGATGCGCTGCAGGCGCTCCAGCTGCGGATCCTTACGGTTTCCGCCGGCTGCGTCAGGCCCGGAGGGACACTTGTCTATTCCACCTGCACCCTGAACCCCGGGGAGAACCGGGGGACGGTCGGCGCGTTCCTTTCCGCGCACCCGGATTTCCGCCCGGAGGGGTTCTCCTGGAACCTTGCGGAGCCGTTCCGGAGGCCGGAAGCGGATGAAGGGTACCTGACGCTGCTTCCCGGAAGGGACCCGTGCCAGGGGTTCTTCATTGCCCGGCTGAAGCGAGACGGCTGAAAAGGGCCGGAGAGAACATCCCGACAGGCCGCCTGAAGAGACTGCCGGACAGGCCGCCGAAGAACGTGCCTGGAGAGACCGTCTGAAGAAAGTACCGGACAGGCCGCCTGGTGATAGTGCCTGGAGAGAACCTCCCGGAGAGACCGTCCGGACAGGATCGCAGGTGACCGCCCCGGGCCGCTTTCCCGCCCGGAAGATTGTGAGTTCATGACAGAAGCGAAGACGGACATCAAATCCTTATACCCGGAAGAAGTCGCCGGCCTCCTGAAGGAGATGGGGGAGCCCTCCTACCGGGCTTCCCAGGTTTTCACGTGGCTTCACCGGTACGGGGCGGCCGCGTTTTCGGAGATGACGAACCTGCCGAAATCCCTCCGCGAGGCGCTGGACGGCAGATGCCGGATCCCGGGCTGTGAGAAGGCCGCGGTGCAGGTCAGCAAGGCGGACGGGACCCGGAAATACCTCTTCCGGCTTTCGGACGGCCACCTGATCGAATCGGTCCTGATGCGGTACCGCTACGGGATTTCCGTCTGCGTCTCCACGCAGGTCGGGTGCCGGATGGGCTGCCGGTTCTGCGCGTCCACATTGGGCGGGCGGGTCCGGGACCTCCTGCCTTCGGAGATCCTCGACCAGGTCTACCGGATCGAGGCGGACGCCGGGGAACGGGTCAGCCATGTGGTGCTGATGGGTTCCGGCGAACCGTTTGACAATTATGACGCGGTCGTCCGCTTCCTGCGCCTGGTCTCGGACCCGGGCGGGAAACAGATCAGCCTGCGGAACATCACCGTTTCCACCTGCGGGCTGACGGAGGGCATCCTCCGGTTCGCGGGGGAGGGGCTCCCGGTGACGCTGGCGCTGTCGCTGCACGCGTCGGACGATGAAACCCGGAAGAAACTGATGCCGGTCGCGAACCGGTACACGCTGAAGGAAGTGCTGGAGGCGTGCGACACCTATTTTCGAAAGACAGGAAGAAGGGTTTCCTGTGAATACTCCGTGGTCAGGGGCGTGAATGACACGGATAAGGACGCGGAGAAGCTGGGCAGGCTGCTTGCGGGCAGGAAGATGCATGTGAACCTGATCCCGGTGAACCCCGTGACGGAGAACCGGTTTGAACGGCCGGATCCCGGAAGCATCGCGGCGTTCCAGAAGAAACTGACGGCCTGCGGTGTACACGCCACAGTACGACGAGAACTCGGAACGGATATTGACGGCGCCTGCGGACAGCTGCGCGCCCATTTCCTGAATCCCGGAGAAGGAGGGACTGTTTCATGAAGGCAGTCGGGAAGACAAATACAGGGAAAATGCGCATGAACAACGAAGACGCGTTTTACGTGGCGGACCATGTCGGCATGTTCGACACCCTGATGGTGGTGGCGGACGGCATGGGCGGCCACTCCTTCGGCGAAGTCGCATCTTCCCTTGCGGTATCCACGGTTGTATCGTATATCAGCCGGGAGCCTGTGAATATGCCTTTCTACATCATCGAGCAGGCGATCGCGAACGCGAACCTGGCGGTGCAGAAGAAGGCCATGGAACTGAACTCCTACGGGATGGGCACCACGCTCGTGCTTGCCGGCGTGGTCGGGAAGCATATCTATATCGCGAACATCGGGGACAGCAGGCTTTACACGGTGGAAGGACGCCTGAATACCATTCGCCAGATTACCAAAGACCATTCGTATGTGGAAGAGATGGTGGAACTCGGGCTGATCGAGCGGCATTCGGAGGCTTATGAGAGCCAGAAAAATGTGATTACGCGGGCGATCGGCATCTACAGCGAAGTGGAGGCGGATTATTTCGAGCTGGATCTGATGCGGGATTCGTACCTTTTGCTCTGCTCGGACGGGCTGAGCAACATGGTGCCGGACCAGGTGATGAAAGCCCTGATCCTGGATGAGAATTTCCCGCTGGAGATGCGGCTGGATTCCCTGATCGAAGCGGCCAACAACCGGGGCGGCAAGGACAATATTACCGTGATTCTGTATGCGGGAGAGGGGACAGCCAATGTTGAATAAAGGAACGCTTTTTCACGGGCGTTACAGGATTATAGAGCCGGTCGGTTCCGGCGGTATGGCCGACGTCTATAAGGCGGAGGACCAGAAAGAGAACCGGATCGTCGCCATCAAGGTGCTGAAGCGGGAGCTCTCCAGGGAGGCGGACTGCGTCCGCCGTTTCCAGCAGGAGGGGAAGGCCGCGTCTTCGCTGAACAACGAAAACATTGTCAGCGTGTACGACGTGGGGCACACCGGCGAGACGTACTACATCGTGATGGAGTTCGTGGACGGCATCACCCTGAAGGAGTACATCCGGCGGAAGGGGCTCCTGTCGCCGAAGGAGACCATGGCGATCGCGTCCCAGATCTGCGTCGGCCTGCGCGCCGCGCACGCGAAACACATCATCCACCGGGACGTGAAGCCCCAGAACATGATCCTTTCCAGGAACGGGAAGGTGAAGGTGGCGGATTTCGGCATTGCCAGGGCCATGTCGGAGGAGACGCGCACCCTGACCCAGAATACCATGGGTTCCGTGCATTACATTTCCCCCGAACAGGCGAAGGGACAGATCTGCGACGAGCGGAGTGACATCTATTCACTCGGCGTCGTCATGTATGAAATGATTACGGGGCGGGTGCCTTTTGACAAGGAGACCTCCGTCGCGGTCGCGCTTGCCCATATGAACGAGGCCATGGTCCCGCCGAGCCGGCTGAACCCGGAGTGCCCCATCGCGCTGGAACAGATCATTTTCCGGAGCACGCAGAAGTCCCGGGACCGCCGGTACCTGAACTGCACGGAGATGCTGCAGGACCTGAAGATCGCCGTCCAGAACCCGGACTACGATTTCGAAAAGCAGGAACAGGCGAGCCTCGCGGACGGGCATACCCATCAGTTTACGAATTCGGAAGTCAGCCAGCTCCGGAACGCGGCGTCGAAGGAAGCGCGGGCCGCGGCTTTCAGAGGGGAAACCCTCGCGCAGAATACGCCCGTCACCCGGGGAACCGCGCAGAGGCCGGCGGCAGATAACGCGAAGGCGGCGAACACCCAGCGGAAGTCCGCCGGGGGAACCGGGAGCGGGATCGGGGAGAAGACCGCCTTTGACCATTCCCTGTCGGCCATCGGCGTGATGGTCGGCCTGGTGTGCCTGGCGATGGCCATTTACATCATTTCCACCCTGTCCGGGTGCCGCGACCGCCGTCCCCCGAAACCCACCGGGAGCGGCGGCTACACGGAGAGCACGGAGACTTCCCCGGTGATCACCACCGAGGAGACGCCGGATCCCCTGGAGACGGCGACGGTGGAGACCGTGGAATCGGAGCATTTCGACCCGAAAGTGGATACGGTGGTCCCGAACGTGCTCGGCCTGCCGTTCGCGGATGCCGTCGAAGCGCTCAGGGCGGCGGATCTCGAGTATATTACGTCGAGTACATTCCGCTATTCGGACATCTATCCGTCCGGCACCATTATGAACCAGAACATCCCGGAAGGTACGATCGTCAGGAAGTACAGCAGCATTGTGCTCTCCATCTCGCTCGGTACCGATAAATTCGAAATCCGGGATTTCACGGGCGTGTCGCTGGACGCGTTCCGTGAGGAATTCAACAAATTCTCATCGATCATCCAGGTGACGTACCAGGGCGTCTACAGCGACTCCGTGCTGCCGAACACCATCGTGTCCACGAATCCGGATTC
>JAGDAW010000039.1 GCA_017959345.1 Lachnospiraceae bacterium
ATCGGGTCCCCGAAGGACCATCCGGAGGAATTGCAGTCCCCGATGCCGATGCAGGTGGCAAACTGTTCCAGGTTGTTGCAGGAATAATCGACGTAACCGTCTCTCTTATCTTCAGAGGTGTTGTAGAATCCGGCGGAGAATGCCAGCTGGTCCCGCCCATCGCCGTTGAAATCGCCGGTCGTAAGGGTAACCGCGGGTTTGAACTTGTAATTTTCCCTGTATGTAAAACGCGTCTCCTTCAGGATGGAGGAGAAATTCAGGATCTCCGTTCCCATCCAGATCTCGGATTGCCAGAACTTGGTCTTCTTAAACTCCTTCAGCACAACGTTGTCCCCGTTGTTGCAGATATAGACGATCACGGTGTCTTTCCCGTCCCCGTCGTAGTCACCCGCGGTAATGGCAATCACATTGTCAATCACGTATTCGGCCAGCGCCCAGATCTGGCTTGCGGACCCGTCCTCGCCCAACGAGATCACCGAAAACGGCCCATTCGGATCCGAGGGTTTCTGGATGCTCAGTTTAAGGGTCTTGCTTTCGTCAAGATACACGGATGCGACGTACGACTTCCGCCCGGTGCCGTCTGCGTCAAACGCGACGCTCTGCATATCGTACATTGTGTTCGAGATGCCCCTGGCCTCCTCGTTGACGCGCTTCGCGTTTCTGGAATTGATCCCGTTGATCCAGCTTTCACTGTTGGAATCCCGTTCCGTCTGGTCCAGGTCGAATTCATCGAATGTATAGATCCCGCTGATTCCTCTGTCCGTGTCCGTATAAAGCAGGCAGAGTTCGTCCTGTTCGGAAAGCAGGAACGGACGCCCTTTCCCTTTGCCGTATACGTCTTCCGGATACGTGTTCAGTTCATCCGGCACGACGCTGTCCTGTGATAGGATGTCGCTTGAATTCGTATGGACAGCGCCGCCCTGCGCAGGCGTTCCCTCCGCATGCGCCGTGATCTGTCCCGAGGGGACGGCTGTCAGAAGCAGCGCCGCGGCCAGGATGAACGCCGCCGTCAGTCCCCATATGTTACGTTTCTTCATTTTGTTCCTCCCTGAACGTGTGTTCGTTTTCGTTCTGTTGTTTCCTGTTCCTTCTTTTCAGGATCACAGCCGTGATGACCGCACCTGTCATGAACGCGGCAACCGCCACGAGGACGTAACCTCCCACATCCCCGAACAGCATGAGTGCACCGCTGAACATCCCTGCTGTCCCGCCGGTCTGCGGGGCGCCGCCGAAGATCAGTACAGGCAGGCATAGGGCAATGAGTACGCAGGCTGTTCCTGTGATCCGGGTCTTCCGCCGCTCCCGCACGCGCTCCATTTCTTCCATCCGCGCGTGCAGGGCCGAAACCCTTTCCTCGGCAGTCATATCCAGCCAAACCTCCCTTCCTGAATTTGTCTTCATCCCTTATGTGTCCGGCCGGAGGCAAAAACCCGAAGGGTTTTTTAATCATTCCCCGTATTCCGAAAACATTTTCCTGTCCCGGCCCGGAAAAAGGACCCGCCGGGGACGGCGTGCTGCCGTCCGCGGCGGGTCCTCCCGTAAAAATGTCAGGGAAAGGACCTTCTTTGAATCCTTATTCCACCCAGTACCCCCGGGCGTCGAACGTATAGGCTTTCCCGTCGATCGTGATCGTGGTGTTCTTCGCGTACCACCCGCCTGTGTCGCCGTACCACCAGCCTGTGCTGTCTTTCCTCCACGAAGCCTTGTACGTGTACGTCCAGGTGCCGTCCGTGTTCAGCCAGTAGCCCTGGCACCACTCGCCCGCCGCCATCGCGCCGGAAGCCTTAAAGAAATAGGTCTTCCCGTCGATGTTCGTCCAGCCGGTGGCCATGGCGCCCGTCGACTTAAAATAATACCGCACGCCGCCGATCGTCCTCCAGCCCGTCGCCATCGCGCCGGAACTGCCCAGATAATAGTATTTCCCATCGACCAGTTTCCACCCGGTCTGCATGGCGCCGCTGTCGGCAAAGAGGTAATATACCCCGTCAATCTGCTTCCAGCCCGTCACCATGGACCCCGAATCGCTGAAGAAATAGTATTTCCCGCCGATCTGCTTCCATCCGACGGCCATGGCGCCCGAAGGCTCGAAATAATACCATTTCCCGTCCAACTGCTTCCAGCCCGTCACCATCGCGCCGGTCGCGTCCAGATAATACCAGGTGCCGGAAATCTTTAACCACCCGGTCTGCATGTATCCGTCCCGGTCGAAATGATACCATTTCCCGCCGACTTTCTCCCACGCGTTCGCCGTAAACGTCCCGTCCTCACGCAGGTAGCGCCAGCGGGTGCCGTCCCGGACCCATCCCGTGGCGCTGCTCACGGTCAGGGTAAATGTAAAGGCCGTATCAAAAACCGCCAGGCCGTTCGAGACGGCAAACTCCGCCGTATAGGTACCGGTCTTCAGGCCGGCGGAGACGGCGATGCACCGGCTCTGCGCGTCAAACCCGATCGCGTCCGGACCGGAAACCTTCGTCACGGTAAGGTTCCCGCCCGGGTTCCCGCCCGGGAAGGGCACCGCAAAGGCGGCATATCCTTCCGACGCGGTACCGGAGAAGTCCCCGATCTCCGGGGTCATCTCCTGCCTTGTGACGCCGAACACCGTGTACCCGTAGAACGGGACCTCCTTGCCGTCCGCCTGGAGCGTGCGGGTCCATTTCCCGAAGTTCCAGGTGAAGGCGTATTTCGGTTTCATCTCCTCCCCGGTCATGCCGAGCAGGGACGCCTTGATGTTCTGCACCTGCCCCCCGGTCGCGGTCGTCTCGACCTTCGTCTTCGTGTACCCGGTCGTATGGCCGTAGCCGAGCGTCGTACCGACGCCGGCCCAGGCTTCGCCGAGTCCGATGCTGCCGCCCACCTGGACGGTCAGCCCGAAATGGAACCCATGGCTGGTCTCCCGGGACTCGGCCTCAGCGGTTTCCACGGTGTATTCGCTCGATACGCTGCCGCTGACATAGGGAAGGGCGTAATCCCCGGCGGAAAGCTTCTTCGCGCCGGTCCCGGCCAGGGACCAGCTGCTCCAGTAATTCTCCGGGTTCCCGAGATGGTCCGCGGGGAGGTCCTTGCCTTCGACGATCTTCACCAGTGCGTAGACGCTGTCCTTACCGACCATAGCATTGTACGAATCCACGAACCGGTTGTATTCCTGGATGCTCAGGGAGAAATACCGCGGCGCCAGGGGGACCCGGACGTTGTACGCGTCCTTCTTCCATTCTCCCGAAACGGGATCCCACAGGTCATAGGTATAGACCAGGAGCGGGACGCGGCTGATCACGACAATGTCCTCGCTCTGGGCATGGAAGGACGTCGTCGAGGTCACCGTATAAGACGTCTCATAGCTGTGGGACCACTCCAGCGAATAACCCTCTTCCAGGGACATCTTCGCGCCTGGTCCCGCGGCCTCGAGCGCGATGCCCACTTCGAAGGAAACGCGGTCCCCGCGGGATGCCGCGGTCCCGTACCCTACGGAAATGCTGTAGGAAGTCTGGCAGGGATCCTCATACCCCCCTGCCGCGTCGACCTCCGAGAAATACGGGCCTGCCTCCAGCACGACGATCACTTCCGGGTCCGTATACAGGTACCCGCTGCGGCTGAATTTTCCGAGGATGCCGTCGTCGTCCAGGTCGACCGCCACAGGCACTGCGTTGATGCAGTTGTTCCCGCCGACGATCAGCTGGGACGCCGTCCGGCTGTTCCCGGTGACCGGGAGATTGCTGTTTGTGATTTCGGAAGCCTTCAGGCTGCAGGCATAAAACTGCGCCGTCCCGTAGCTTGTGACGCTGCCGCTGCTGTCCTTTTGGTCATCGTATTCCACGCCCGCCAGGACGCCGACATTGGCCGAATACTGGTTCTTCCCGGCATATTTCTGCCAGAGTGTGAACACGAACTGCTCCCGGCCGGCTTCGTTCCCGTCGAAATTCCCGGCGGCGACGTTCCGGATCCAGGTGACGGAGCTGTTCGCGGCACCGCCCCCGGACGTCTTCGCGAGGTCCGTATCACAGAGGAACGAGGGGCCGTATTTCTCGACCGGGGTCAGGCCTGAAAAGTCATACAGGACGCCGGAAATGAATACGTCCTCCGCCGCGCTGCACCCGTTCGTCTTCCCGCAGGCGACGGTCAGTTTGACGAACGCCCAGTCTTCCATCTCGCAGTACTTCTTCCACGCGTACTTCTGCGCCCGGCTCATCTCAAACGACTGGAGGGACGTCCGGACGTACCCGTTTTCCGGATCGTAGGAGACGACCGCGGCGACAAGTTTTTCGGACATGAAATATATCTGGTCCACATGGCCCAGGACGTCTCCGGAATAGGTTGCCCGGGAACAGGTTTCCGTGTCTTCTTCCGGCAGCCGGGACGCGTATCCGGCCGCGACGATCTCGTCGATACCGTCGTTGTCCACGTCCCCCGCCGCGATGACGCCCGCGTGCATGAACGCAACCGGGTACGTCCGGAAAGCCCCGTTCATCGTAAAGGTGGAAGATTTGTCGTACATCCAGGTCGTGGAGGAAACGGACCACCCGCTCCCCGCTTTGCAATCACAGGTACCGACGCAGGTCGCGAAATCTTCCAGCTGTTCCGCTCCATAGTCACTGTACCCTAACGCTATGTCGTTTGATGTGTTGTAAAATCCAGCGGAGAACGCCAGCTGGTCCCGCCCGTCCCCGGTGAAATCGCCGGTTGCCAGACTGACGGCGGGCTTGAAGCGGTATCCGCCGTCCGTCTGGAAGCGGGTCTCCGTCAGCACGGAGGACAGTTTTAGGACCGTCCGCTTCGTCCAGCCGTCGCTCGCGGTGGACGGCGTGTATTCCCAGAGCCGGACGTCGTCCCCGTCCCCGCATGCGTACACGATGACGGAGTCGATCCCGTCCCCGTCATAGTCGCCTGCCGTGATGGCCAGGTAGTTGTCGGTCAGCCAGTATGGGATATCCGTAGACCACGATGCAGTGGTCAGGGCATAGATCCTGACCTTCCCGGTCAGCGCGTTCTGGAAAACCACCTTGACGACCCCTTCATCGAAACCCACGGAGGCGATGTACTGTTTCCGCCCCGTCCCGTCCCGGTCGACGGCGATGCTCTGGATCCCTTTCATGTCTTTATACGCTTCCGTCTGGGTAGCCGGAAGGTTCCGGATGCTTCCCGCGTTCGCGGTATTGATGCCGTTGACCCAGCACTGCCCGTCTGAATCCTTCCCGGTCAGATGCAGGTCAAAATCATCCATGAAGTACATGGAGACAGCCCCCGCGTCGCCCACGAGCAGTGCGAGCTCGTTCTGTTCCGAAAGCAGGAAGGGACGTCCGTCCGACATGCCGTAAACGTCTGCCGGGTAGGTACCCAGCTCCCCGGGGGCAATGGCATCCAGCGCAAGGACCGAACTTCCGCTGTCAAGGGACGGCGCACCCCCTCCCGCTGCCCTGGAAACAAAGGTCCCCGCAGGGAGGAGTCCCGCTGCAAGCAGGAGCGCCAGCAGCCCTGCGGACAGAATCCTGAAGAATCTGCTCATCTTTTTCATAAAAACCTCCTTAAAAGATGATTCCGGGTGCCGCGTGAACGGGGAACCTGCCCCGGGGCACCGTACGCGCGGCCTCAGCCGTGCTTTCCGTATGTGCGTTCCCTGCCCGGGGTCCCGCGGCCTGCCGCCTTCCGGGATCCGGAAAAAGAAGCGCTCCTATCCTGTATGTGTCCGGAAAGCAGAAAAACCCGAACCTGTTTCTCGGAACAGTTTCAGGTTTTCTCCATTAACTTACGGAAAAACAGGATATAAAGCAGGACGACCGTGAGCGGGATGGCGCTCCCGATCCAGAAGACAGCCCCGCTCTGGTTCACAAACAGGTTGAAGATGGCATGGAAGCGGATCAGGAAGCACAGCAGCGCAAACAGCCCGACCGCCCTCAGCCAGAGCTGGTCCCAGAGGAAGAACAGGCCGACCGCCAGCGTCATGCCGCAGACCACGTGCATGGCACCCGTCCCGAAGCCCCGGATCACCAGACGCAGCAGGTCGGCGGACCCGTAGGAGGTGAGAAAGCACACATTTTCAAAAGTCGCGAACCCTACCGCGACCAGCATCGGGCTGCTGATGGCGTAGCCCCGTTTCGGTTCGAACACCATCAGGTAAAACAGCACCGGAAGGAGCTTGAGGACCTCCTCCACCATGGGTGAAACCTCATGGGACGCCGTGGACATGTCAAGGCCCAGCACGCCGGTCAGGTAGGCGCTGACGTAAGCCGAAAACAGGCAGGCCGTCATACCGGACAGGACGAAAATAAGGGAACGCCTCGCATTCGACCGGAAGCAGAAAATGCAGAGCAGGATCGGGGCGGCCAGGCAGATGTAAATGTTCTCTATGTAACTCATGCTTCCACCGCCTTCCGTGTCACAGGGAAGAAAAGCGGGAATGTCAGCGTAATCAGGAAGTCCGCCAGATAGTACGGGTTCGTCAGGGCATCTTCATGGAAGAAGCAGGAAATGGTCCACAGCGCGTATTCCAGGAAACAGAGGAGCAAAACCGCGGCACAGAGCGGACGCTGCTTCCGGTACCGTTCTCCGCCGGTCAGCCGGCTCACGGCCGTGAACATTACCAGCCCGAACAGCATGCCGTAGATCAGGTTGCTGACAACCTCCCCCCACTGCATGAAGAATACCGCCATCCCCATCGTGAAAACCGGTGCCAGCCAGGGCAGGAAATGCTTCTTCTCGGTCCCGTCCGGCGGCGCGGTCTGGCGGACCAGGAAATAGAGGAAAATGAATGCCGCGTACCACCCAAGGTCCGCCGCGACGGTAAGTGTGGCGGAATCGCCGACCGTCAGCAGGCACAGGACGAGGTACAGGTCATCCAGCGCGAAACTCGCGAAAAAAAAGGCGAGGAAAGTCCATGCCCTGCTCTTCTCCCGGAACGCCAGGTTCGCGGCGGCAAAGGTGCATACAAGCAGGACCGCTGTCTGGATGATGTTGTCAATGGATTCAACCATCCGGATCCCGTTCCTCCGCCGGATCCCCCGGCACCGTCTCTTTCCTTCTGCGGTCCAGACGGAAACAGAGCACCGTCACCAGCGCGCCAAGCAGAAATGCGGCCAGTGACACCACAATATATCCAAGCGCCTCATGACCCGCGAAAATGCTCGCCATGGCCCCTCCGCCGCCTTCCGCGGGCGCCTTCACGGGGAAGAGCCCGACCAGTACGGCGATGGTCAGCGCGGCCGCGAGCGCCAGCACAACCAGGCCGGCTTCCGCGATCCGGCTGCGCCGGGTATCCCGGGCACGGAGCGCGCCCATCCGGCTGTGCAGTTCCCGAATCCGTTCTTCAGATGTCCGCATGTGTAATGCCTTCTTTCTCCAATTCCTGACGGAGCCGTTTCTTCCCGTTCCGGAGCAGGTCTTCCACTTTCTTTACGTTTCCCCCGATCGCTTCCGCGATCTGGGCGTAACTCCTGTCCATATAATAATACAGCCACAGCGCTTCCCGGTACTGGGGCGCGATGCGGTTCAGGCACCGCTGCAGGATCGCGCTCCGCTCGCTGTCCAGGACCGCGTCTTCCGGGGACGCGCCTTCCGCGGCGAGCGTCTCCAGAACGGCTTCCTCGTCCAGGCTGAATTCCTGTCTGCGGAAGCGCAGCTTCCAGAGGCGGTTCGCCATATTCCTGGCCATTTTAAACAGGTAGGCCCGGAAATGTCCCTCCCGGATGGCGGGTTTCCGCACCAGCAGGACGGTGAAGCAGTCCAGCATCAGGTCCTCCGCGTCCTCGGCGCTGTGCAGGAAGCCTTCCAGATAGGCAGTGACGACATCCGCATAGCGCAGCATCAGCGTGTCCCCCGCCTGCTGGCTGCCCGACCGGTATTCATTATACAGCTGATCGTCTGTCATCACATCCCTCTGCCCGGGCATCTTCCGTCATCCGGACCTGTATGACGCACCGGCATCCGGGATCCCGGGCGTCTAAAAAAGAATCTCTCTCCGGATATCAAAGCACGGCTGCGGGTCATACGGGTCCGCTTCGTGCGCCTGCGCGGCGTATCCGCGCAGTTCCCAAATCACGGACGGCGATGCAGGTATCCCATGCCTCCGCTTTCCACCTTCAGTATCATAACACATTTTTCCTGTGATTAAAAGGCCATTTCGAAAATGTTTGCATGACCCGCCGTCCCGCGCGTCCGCGGCCCGGGGCGCCGGAAGGCTTACCTCCTGCGCTTCTTCCGGCTCCTTCCCGCATAAATCCGGGGCGTTTCTGAAAAAAAGGTCTTTACAAAACGGATTTTTCTGTTATAATAGGGTGGTCGGCGCGAAAGGCGTCCGTGCAGGATTAGTACATCGGTAGTGCACTAGCTTCCCAAGCTAGGAAGGCGGGTTCGACTCCCGTATCCTGCTTTTTTTATTTGCCCTCTGCGGCATGGAACAGGCCCTGCCTTGCGGTTTTTCCCGTAAGGCAGGGCCTGTTCCCCTATAAGGCGCCGGGTCCTTTATTCCACCCAGTACCCGTCCGCGTCAAAGGTGTACGCGACGCCGTCGATGGTGATCGTGGTATCCTGGGCAAACCAGCCGTCCGTGTCCACGTAGCGCCATCCGGTGTCGTCCTTCTTCCAGGACGCCTTGTACGGATACGTCCAGGTGCCGTCCGCGTCCAGCTTCCAGCCGCCGCACCACTCATCCGCCGCCATATGGCCGTTATCATGGAAGTAGTACGAGTTCCCGCCGAGTTTCCTCCAGCCGGTCGACATCACGCCGGACACGTCAAAGAAATACCGTTCCCCCCCGATGGTCCGCCAGCCTGTTGCCATGCTGCCGCTGTCGGAGAACCAGTACCATTGATCGTCGATCTTCCTCCAGCCGGTCGACATGCGGCCGTCTTCATCCAGATAATAGGTCCGGCCGTCAATCTCCTTCAGGCCGGTCGCCATATGGCCGTTTTCATCCATCCAGTACCAGTACGCGCCGACCTTCTGCCAGCCCGTGGCCATGGCGCCGCTCTCACGGAAATAGTACCATTCCCCGCCGATCTGCTTCCAGCCCGTATCCATGCGGCCAAAACCGCTGCCGAGCGCACTGTTGGTTTCCCGGAAATGATAGGTCTTCCCGTCAATAACCCGCCACCCTCTGACGAGTTTCCCGGTTTCATCCATATAGTACCACCGGTCGTCCAGGTGGACCCATCCAAAGGCCATGGCCCCGTTCTCCTTGAAGTAATAGGGTCCGTATTCATTCACGACCTGGGCATACTGTCCGGGAGACTGCGTCTCTACGACCCAGCCGGTAACCATATAGTATTTACCGAGCAGGAAATAGTACGTATTCCCGCTCAGCGTCACGCGCCCGTGGGCCGCTTTGCCGGTCCCGTAATTGAAGTAGTACCATTTCCCGTCAACCTGATGCCACCCCACCTGCATGACGCCGTTCTCATCGAAATAATACAGGTTCCCGAGCGGTCCGTCGTCCAGATATACAAGCCCGACCCGGGCCCCGCCGTAAGTGAAATAATAGGTGTCCCCTTCATTCACCACAAAGCCCTGGGCCAGCCTGCCGTCATCCAGGAAATAGTACAGGGTCCCGTCTATGCGCTCAAGGCCGGTCGCCATGGACCCGTCTTCGCGGAAATAGTACCTTTCGAAAGAGACATTGTGATGTTCATCTTCGCGCCGGTATCTCAGCCAGCCGGTATACATGGCGCCGTCCGTGTCAAAATAATACGTGACCTCGTCAATGACATAAAAACCGGTGACCGGGTTCCCGTTCTCATCGTAATAATACCGGTTCCCGTCCCTCTCCTGCCAGCCGGTGAGGGTTTCCGGCTCTTCATACGGGTACAGTACGTCAGAATCCATGAAGGGCCGCGCGTAAACGGGGACGCCCATCAGGGAAAGCGCCGTCACGGCCGCAAGCACGCATAAAAACTTCTTTATCATCAACCTTTTCCTCCTGTCAGTGAAAAATGACGGACGGCGGACGCGTTACGGTACCGCCACCATACCGTTTGCTTTATTATAAATGCATATGCAAGAACTGTCAAGCCTCATCCGCGTTGGAAGCCCCGCAAAACCGCTGTGCCCCCCGCCGCCGAGGTCCGGGCGCGGAAGAAAACCCCCGGAACGCAAATATGCCGGCGGAAGCCCCGTCGGCATATTTCTCTCATGAAACATATTGACATCCCTTTACACAGCCTGTCCGCTGCGGCTGGCGTACCGTCCGGCGCCCCGGGCCCCCGGCCCCCGGCAGCGCCGGAATTGTGCGGTACGTCGTCCGTTTTCACGCGAATTCCTCTGTCATCAGCCTTATGATCTCTCTGTCGGTCTCAACCATACCGTCCCGGGCAAGCCTTCCTACGGTGCGTATGGTGTTCTCAACGCCTTTCTTGACGATCCCGTCGCCGCCGAAGAACTGGTTGCCTGCCCGGTACATGGCGCAGCCCAAAAGGCCCGCGTCCACGGCGGAGGCGATCTTGGCGGGCAGCTGCGCACAGCGCCCCGGATTTCACCGGTCCGGAACGGTACGCCGGCCGTTCCCGTTCACAGAAAGTTCTTTTGACACGGCTTTCCCGCTGTGCTAAACTCTCTGAGGCTGTCCCGGGCGGGCGGCCCCAGAGAACTATAGAAGACTGCATTTGCAGGAGGAATTGCTTTTTATGCTTCAGTTAACGGAGATCCGTAAAGAATACCGGACGGGGGACCTCGTCCAGAAAGCGCTGGACGGCGTCACGCTGACCCTGCGGGACAATGAATTCGTGGCGGTGCTCGGGCCCTCCGGATCCGGCAAGACCACATTGCTCAATATCATCGGCGGGCTGGACCGGTATGATTCCGGCGACCTCGTCATCAACGGCGTCTCTACCAGGCGGTATAAGGACCGGGACTGGGACACCTACCGGAACCACTCCATCGGGTTCGTCTTCCAGAGCTACAACCTGATCCCCCACCAGTCGATCCTGGCAAATGTGGAACTCGCCCTGACGATCGGCGGCGTATCCATGAAGGAACGGAAGAAGCGCGCTTCGGAAGCGCTCACGAAAGTCGGGCTCGGGGACCAGCTTCACAAGAAGCCGAACCAGCTCTCGGGCGGCCAGATGCAGCGTGTCGCGATCGCCCGCGCGCTCGTCAACGACCCGGAGATCCTGCTCGCGGACGAGCCGACCGGGGCGCTTGACACGGACACCTCGCTCCAGGTCATGGAACTCCTGAAAGAGGTGGCGGACGACCGGCTCGTCGTGATGGTCACCCATAACCCGGAGCTTGCGGAACGGTATGCCACCCGGATCGTGAAGCTCCGCGACGGGCAGGTCGTGTCGGACTCCGCCCCGCTTGAGGCGGCGTGGGACCCCGCGTCCGCCGGAACGGATACAGCGGCACCGGCACCCGGGATTCCCGCGGCAGTAAGCCCGGAAACAGCAGCACCGGCTCCCGGGACACCCGCGTCCGCAGGACCGGTTGCCGGGATCCCCACGGCCGGAAGCCCGGAAACAGTGGCGGCAACACCCGGGACACCCGCGGCCACAGGACCGGTTGCCGATAACACGGCGGCCAACGTAACGGCCGCCGGGGAAGCCTCCGGCCCGGCGCCGAAACGGGCGAAGAAGACCGGGAAAGCCGGGATGTCTTTCCTGACTTCCCTGAACCTGAGCCTGAACAACCTCGGCACGAAGAAGCGCCGGACGTTCCTGACCGCGCTGGCCTCCTCCATCGGCATCATCGGCATCGCGCTGATCCTGGCGCTGTCGAGCGGCGTGAACCAGTACATCGCGGACATCCAGAAAGGCACCATGGCCTCCTACCCGATCACCATCTCGGAGACGGCGCTGGACCTGAACCAGATGATGGCCGCGCGCCAGGAATACATTGATTCCATCACGAACCCCGCGGAGATCCGCGACGGGGTCTCGGCGGATTACAGCGCGCTGAAACGGTCCGGGACGCTCCTCGCAAAGAACAACCTCACCGGGTTCAAAAAGTATCTGGACGACGCGGCGAGCGAGATCCACTCCTATATCGGGGAGAACGGGATCGTCTATTCCTACGACGTCTCCTTCGAAGCCTTTTCGTATGACGTGAACGGGAACCTGGTCTACACGAATATCTCCTCGGGGAATTCGTCCGGCGGCGGGGGCGGCTACACCGGTCCCGGCCGGACGTCGGAGAATGCAGTGGTCTCCCCGCTGAACGCGCGGAGTTTCAGCGAAATGATGGCCGGCGCGGGCGGCGCGCTCGTCAGCCCCATCATTACCGACAGCTACGAAGTCGTTTACGGGGCGTGGCCGGAATCCTACGACGAAGTGGTGCTGGTGCTTTCGGAACGGAACACCCTCTCCGCCACCGCGCTGTACCGGCTCGGCCTGATGCCGTACACGACGTATTCCGCGGTGCTGAAGAATATCGAGAACGGGGAAGAGCCCCCGGAATTCGGTCTGGACTGGACGGACGTGCCGGCGCACCGCTTCTACCTGGTGCCCGCCTGTGATTTCTATACGGAGAACGCGGACGGCACATTTTCCTACGTCGCGCCGACGGACGAGGCGTTCGGGGGGATCCTGGATTCCGCGGCGGTCCTCACCGTCTCCGGGATCATCCGGCCGAAGAAGGACGCGAACAACGCGAACTTAGGCAGCGGGATCGCCTACACCTCCGCCCTGACCGACTACATCATCCGCCATACGGACCGGAGCGCCGTCGTGATGGCGCAGGAAGCGGACGAAACGGTCAATGTGATGACCGGGAAACCGTTCCCGGAAGAGACCGAAGTCACGGTCGGCGGCATCACGTTCGCCACCACCCCGCCCACGTACGAAGACAATCTCTCCGCGTTCGGGAAGGTTTACACGGACACCCCCTCCTCCATCAGCATCTACGCGGACAGTTTCGAGGATAAGGACCGCATCACCGAGTCCATCACGAACTATAACCGGTCCGTGGACGAGGAACACGCGATCACCTATACGGATTACGTGGCGCTGATGACCTCCTCCCTGACGACCATCGTCAATGTGATCTCCTATGTGCTGATCGCGTTCGTGGCGGTCTCGCTGATCTTTTCCTGCATCATGATCGGCATTATCACCCACATTTCGGTGCTGGAGCGGACGAAGGAGATCGGCATCCTCCGCGCGCTCGGCGCGTCGAAGCGGAACATTTCTCAGGTCTTCAACGCCGAGACGGTCATCATCGGCTTCTGCTCCGG
>JAGDAW010000040.1 GCA_017959345.1 Lachnospiraceae bacterium
AATACCTTAAAAATCATTACAGTAGTTTTCTTGACACAAGTAAAATTGCATTGATGGGTTATAGCGCCGGTGGACATCTGGCGTTGCTATATAGTTATTCCAGATGGAATACAAGCGGATGCATTCCAGTCACACTTGTAATATCTGCAGCCGGTCCAACAGATATCAATCAGATCTGGGAAGAAACTCCAGCGAATTCCCGTACACTGCTCGAGCGGTTAATGGGAAACCAGTCAACAACTGATATTTCTCCCTTTTATGTAAGCAAACCTTCTTCTGTTCACACTGTCTAGCTGTATAGTCAGAACGACGGTCTGGTGGATTTTTCCACACAGGCAAGCCTTTTCTATTATTCCAGCGGTTTAACGAATAAGGAAAAGTACTGGATGTCATCAATCACTCACGATATGATTATAAGCGGGATCTGTACGGACACTTCCGCCAGAATTCTCTGGCAGAACTCAATACAGGTCTATGACTGAAGTATTTATAGGAGGACTGTACCGATGAACCATCCGTTGTCCGTGATCCTCCCTGTCATAGGGCTCATTCTCCTGCTCCTTTGCGGCGGCAATGGCAGAGAAAACCGCATCGGAGAAAAACCGTTTCTTTTTGAACCCTCCGAAGACGGAACCGGTTACGTGCTTATCGGCGTCGATGATCCGACGATAATACGGGCAGACATTCCCGCTTCCCATCGGGGCCGTCCTGTTCTTGCGATCGGTGAATATGCGTTTCAGGGCTGTTTATTCCTCGAAGAAGTAAGGATCCCGGACACGGTTACTTCGATCGGAACAGCAGCCTTTGTGGGATGCGTCCGGCTCAGGACGATCATCATTCCCGACAGTGTTCTTTCCATCGGGCCGGGGGCGTTTTACAGATGTATCGATCTTCAGGAGATGATCCTGGGTTCTCATGTTGAACAGATCGGCAGTAATGCGTTTTATTCCTGCGAATCCCTGCGGCTGATCCGTTTTTCGGAAGGCATGGAGCGCCTGGAATCCTGGGCACAGCGGGTATATTATGATATCAATAAGGATCCGGAAATGTACCGCGCTTCCGTATTGATCGGCACACATCCGGAACTCGTCATCATCCCCGAAGGGGTTACCGTGATCGAAAGCGGTTTCCTGTGTGCATGTACGATCGACCGGATCATCCTGCCGCGCTCATTGAAGAGAATTGATGAAGGAAGTTATCACGGGCACCAGGAAAATGTTAAACCAATAGAGCAGATCCTGTACTGCGGCAGCAGATCCGAATTTGAAGAAATCGAAGGGATGTTTACCGGGTCTTCTCCCGTATTTTATTATTCGGAAACAGAACCGGAGGTTCCGGGCGCGTACTGGCATTATGTGGATGGCGCGCCGGTTGTCTGGTCCACAGGGGCACAAAAACTGTATTTTACACCAACTGGAGACGGAAGCGGCTGGTGTGTGTCCGCTGCACTGCCTGCCGACGGCCTGGGCAATCTGGAGATTCCCGCGATGTATGAGGGCCTTCCGGTAAAGGAAATCGCACCCCTTGGGTTTATCGGACATGACGATCTGACCTCGATTGCCCTGCCGGAAACGCTTGAAAAGATCGGGTTGAAAGCCTTTGCAGGCTGTGACAGCCTTAAGGAGCTGGTCCTCCCGGAAGGGATCCGTGTGCTGGAAACGGGATCTCTGTCTTTCTGTAAGAATCTTGAGTATGTTTTTATTCCCGGAACCGTTTCCGATCTTCCCGGATACCTGATCAATGGGAATCCGAACCTGACGGAGATCCGGATGGGAGACGGTGTTAAGACCATCTCGCTTTATGCTGTCTCTGACTGCGAAAAACTGCGTAAGATCACCTTCTCTGACAGCATCGAAAGTCTTTATGACCCTGTCAGAAACTGTCTGCTCCTGGAAGAGATCCATCTCCCGGAAACCCTCAGGACACTTCACTGGGCCCATCATTCCAGCCACATGATGCCGTTCCTGCGGATCCCGGACCAGGTGACGGAAGCCTCGCTCTTAGGCTTCGAAAACCTGAAGAAGGTCATCATCCCGGAGCTTCTGATCATCCATCAGCATTATTTCAGTGTCGGCGAACAGTTTTACTTTAAAGGAAGCGAGGAAACCTGGGACCGGTGGATCGAAAACCGTGAAGATGCAGAACGGTATTCCATGTATTATGGTTCAAAACAGATCTGGTTTTATGCAGAAAACCAGCCGGAAAAGCCGGGATGCTACTGGCATGAAGTAGACGGGCTTCCGGTAGAATGGCACTACGATTGAGGCCTTGGAAAACAGCCATTCCCTGACAAAGTCCCCGACGGGACTTCGGTCCTCAGCATGATCCGGGAACAGGTTGTCAGCCGCCGTCCTTTCCTGTGCGGGCCGGACACGTTCCCGTTCCTTTACCGGGTATATCTGGAGGCGGCAGGGCAGGCGCAGTAGGGAACGCGCCTGTTCACAGGCGTCTGCGGCGGGTATTTTTTGGAATGATCTTTACCGCATGGAAGCCGGGGGGCCAGGGTCTCCCGGCTTTTCCGGGCGGATGAGCATTTTTTTGGAAAACGGTGTTTACATCCTGTTGGAAATGTGCATTTTGGTCACTTGCGGGACCTCCCGTTTTATGTTATACTTCCCGGCGGCAGGGCAGGAAGACGCTTTTGCCCGCCGGGATGAGACGCGGATATGGCGGAATTGGCAGACGCGCCGGATTTAGGTTCCGGTGGGCGACCGTGCAGGTTCGAGTCCTGTTATCCGCAGGAAGGGGCCGGGGCCGGCTCCGTACATTTTCAATCAAACAGAAGACGGAGGATCCATTCATGGCTGAGAAGCTCGAACAGCTTTACGAAGGCAAGGCGAAGAAAGTCTATAAGACGGACGATGAGAATCTTTATATCGTTTCCTACAAGGACGATGCGACCGCTTTCAACGGGAAGAAGAAAGGCACCATCTCCGGGAAGGGCGTCGTCAACAACAAAATGTCCAATTACCTGATGCGCAAGCTTCAGGAAGAAGCCGGGATCCCCACCCATTTCGTGGAAGAGCTGTCAGACCGTGACACGCTTGTGAAGCGCGTATCCATCGTGCCGCTCGAAGTGATCGTCCGGAACATCGCGGCCGGTTCCTTCTCGAAGCGCTTCGGCGTCCCGGAAGGCACGAACCTGCTTTGCCCCACGCTGGAGTACTGCTACAAGAGCGACGAGCTGGACGACCCCATGTGCAATTCCTACCACATCCTGGCCTGCGGCTGGGCGACGAAGGAAGAGCTGGACACGATCGCGGACTACACCTTCCGCATCAACGCGTACCTGAAGGCGTTCTTTAAGAAACTGAACATCGACCTCGTGGACTTCAAGATCGAGTTCGGCCGCACGCCGGACGGGACGATCATCCTCGCGGACGAGATCTCCCCGGACACCTGCCGGTTCTGGGATTCCGAGACCCATGAGAAGCTCGACAAGGACCGCTTCCGCCGGGATCTCGGCCATGTGGAAGACGCTTACAGGGAAATGATGAAGCGGATCTTCGGGGAATAACGGATCCCGAAAAAATGCGCCTCTCCTTCCCGGGATGCCGGGAAGGGGGCGCGGGCCTTATTATGACGGGGGCAGGGCACAGGAAGGGAAATCACACTTTTCCACTACATTTTGGGCCTTTCCCGAATTCTTTCACAAAGTCTTGTTGATTTTAAGTTGCGGTTCCCGCGCATTTATGCTATCATAAGGTGGTTGTATCGGCAGGATCCGTCCGCTTTTCCGGCTCATCGGAAAAATCATAATTTTCGTGATTTTTTTCTTGACAAAGCGGATCGGAAGTGCTAATATATCCTCCGTTGGCGCGATTTATGCGGAAGTGTCGGAACTGGCAGACGAGCAAGACTAAGGATCTTGTGATCATTGATCGTGTGGGTTCAAGTCCCATCTTCCGCATTCTATACGCCAGTAAAAAATGCAGACATGGCGGAATTGGCATACGCGCATGATTCAGGTTCATGTCCATGTACTTGGGTGTGGGTTCAAGTCCCACTGTCTGCATCATTTTTCAACCGGAGGAGCCCGTTTCCTCCGGTTTGTTTTATTTTTCCTCCGGTTTGATTCATGTTTTTCCAGGAGACACTTATGGTGGCACCCAAAAGAAAAAAATACATGAATGAGAAGGTGCTGCTGCACACGCCCTTCGACGTGAACATGATCCTGGTCATCCTGTTCCTGAACATTTTCGGGCTGATCATGATCTACAGCGCGAGCTATTATTACGCGCAGGCCACATACGGGTTTGACGCCGCCTATTTCTTCAGGAACCAGCTGATCTATGTGATCGCGGGCATCGCGGTCATGATCGCGGCGGGATTCATCCGCCCCTCGAAGTACCGGCACCTCTGGGTCGTGTTCATGATCGGCGCGGCGGCCCTGGTCGCGGCGGTCCGGATCCCCGGCATCGGCTGGGCCTCCCACGGCGCGTACCGCTGGATCAAGATCGGGAGCCGGACCATCCAGATCGCGGAGCCCGTCAAGCTCCTGATGATCCTGTTCCTCGCCGGGGTCATGACCCGGTTCCGGATCACGAAGCCGTGGGTGCACTGGTTCATTTACCTGTTCACCGCCGTCATTTCCGTCGGCCTCCTGGTCCTTTCGAACAATATGAGCACCGCGCTGATCGTGTTCGGCATGATGTTCCTCATGATGATGGTTTCGTACCCGCGGCAGAAGTGGTTCTGGATCGTCATCGCGGCCGGCGTCGTGCTTGCCGTCGCCGGCATCATCTATATCGGACGCTTCCTGCCGTACTCAAAGGACGAGAATTTCCGGATCACCCGGATCCGGGCGTGGCTGGACCCGAACGCGGAGCAGTATATGAGCGACGAAGCGTACCAGGCCCTCCAGGCCATCTACGCGATCGGGTCCGGCGGGTTCTTCGGGAAGGGCCTCGGCCAGAGCCTGATCAAGTTCAAGCTCCCGGAGCCCCACAACGACTATATCCTCGCGATCATTTTCGAGGAGCTCGGCATTTTCGGCGTCCTGCTGCTCACGTACCTGTTTATTTATCTGCTGTATAAGATTTTCCGGGTCTTCCTGGAGACGCGGGAGCGGTTCAACCGGCTCATTGTGCTCGGGGTCTTCCTGCACCTCGCGATCCAGGTCATCCTGAATTACGCGGTGACGCTGGGCCTTTTCCCCACCATGGGGGTCACGCTGCCCTTCATCAGCGCGGGCGGTTCCGCCGTGTTCTTTACCATGGCGGAGGTCGGGCTGGTCCTCGCGGTGGACCGGCAGAACCGGGAGGACCGGCTGTACCGGCAGGCGTCCCGGGAACTGGAAGCGGAAGATCCCTATTACCGGCGGATCCTGCAGGAACAGGCCGAGAAGGAAGAAGAGGCCGCGAAGGAACGGAAGGCCGCGCTCCTTGCCGCGAAGCGGGAGAAGGACGCCGCGAAGAAAAAGAAACGCTGACGCGGACGGGGGATGGATATGGCAGAGAAAAGCAAAGCGTATTTTGAGTCGGAGCTTTCCGGGATCGCGCCCTGTACGGAGGAAGAGAACGTCTCCCTGTTCTTCGCCTCCCGCCAGGGAAATAAAGACGCGGAAGCCCGCTTTATCGAAGGGAACCTCTACAGGGTTTATGAAGCCGCGCGGTATTTTTCGGGCACCGGCGTCCCGCATATGGACCTGGTCCAGGAAGGGAGCCTGGCGCTCCTGATCGCGTTCCGGTCGCTGGAGTCCCCCTCGGGGATCGGGCCGGAGACGGACCGGGCCATCCGTGAAGCCATGGAGCGGTTCGCGGAAGAGGAGACGAATTCGGCGAAAGCCTCGTCGGAACTCGCGCGCCGCCTGAACCTGCTGGATGAGCAGGCGGCCGAACTCTGTGAGAAGCTGGACCGGGAACCCACGGCGGAAGAGCTCGCGGATTCCATGAGGATGGACCCGGATGACGTGCGCTACCTGATGCGCGTGGCGCTGTCAGCCGTGAAGAAGGACTGAGGAGGCATCGATGATCCGTATCGTTGTGGACGCCATGGGCGGCGATCACGCGCCCGCGTGTAATGTAGAGGGCGCGGTGGACGCGCTGCAGAAGAGCGAAGACATTTCCGTGGTCCTCGCGGGACAGGCGGAGAAGATCCGCCCGCTTCTCGAAGGGCTTTCCTATGACGCGTCGAGGCTGTCCGTGCTGGACTGCCCGGAAGTCATCGAAACCGGCGAATCTCCGGTTTTCGCCATACAGAAGAAGCGGGATTCCTCGCTGGTGCGCGGCCTCCGGATGATCCGCGAACAGGAAGCGGACGCGTTCGTGTCCTGCGGGAGCACCGGTGCGCTCCTGGTCGGCGGCCAGACCATTGCCGGCCGGCTGAAGGGCGTCCAGCGCGCCCCGCTCGCGGCGGTGATCCCCACCGCGAAGGGCTTTTCCCTGCTGATCGACAGCGGCGCGAATGTGGACGTGAAGGCGAAGAACCTGCAGCAGTACGCGGTGATGGGGTCCCTTTACATGAAGCACATGTTCGGGATCGAAGACCCGTCTGTCGGACTTGTGAACATCGGGACGGAAGAGGAGAAGGGGAACGCCCTGACCCGGGAAGCCTACCCGCTGCTCGCGGCCACGGAAGGGATCCGCTTCATCGGGAACGCGGAAGCGCGGGACATCCCGGAAGGCGCCGCGGACGTCCTCGTCTGTGAGGCCTTCACCGGCAACGTCGTCCTGAAGATGTACGAAGGCGTCGCGAAGACGCTCTTCTCGCAGATCAAAAAAGCGCTGAAATCCTCCGCGCTCGGCAGCATCGGCGGCCTCCTGATCAAGCCGTCGTTAAAGGGCCTGCTGACCACATTTTCCGCGGATACGAAGGGCGGCGCACCCATGCTCGGGCTGAACGGCCTGGTCGTGAAGGCGCACGGGAATTCGAAGAAGGACCAGGTCTCCACGGCGATCCTCCAGTGCCTGGACTTCGGCGCGCATGACATCAAGGATAAGATCCGGGACGCGATCGGGCGGTTGGAATCATGACGCCGCTGGAACAGAAGATCGGCTACGTCTTTAAAGACCCGGGCCTGCTGAAACAGGCCATGACCCACAGCTCCTACATCAATGAGCACGGCCTCTCGAAGCCGGACTGCAACGAACGGCTGGAATTCCTGGGGGACGCGCTCCTGGAGACCTTCACCAGCATTTTCCTGTACCGCCGCTTCCCGGACCTGATGGAAGGCGCGCTCTCGAAGCGCAGGGCGGCGCTCGTGTGCGAGAAGGCGCTCGCGGTGTCCGCGCGGGAGATCGGCATCCCCGGCGCGCTGATCCTCGGGAAAGGCATGGAGAAGGCCGGCGCCAGGAACAGCGACGCCGTCATCTCGGACGCGTTCGAATCCCTGATCGCGGCCCTGTACCTGGACGGCGGGACCGTGCCCGCGAAAGCGCTGGTCGACGCCCATGTGCTGAACGACGCGGACGAGAAGATGATTTATTACGACGCGAAGACCGCACTGCAGGAGATCCTCCAGAAAGAGGGGAAGCCCTTCTCCTACCATGTGGTCGGGGAATCGGGCCCGGACCACGCACGGGAATTCACCGTGGAGATCAGGATCGGGGACGAGGCTTTCGGGCGCGGGACCGCGCGCAGCAAGAAGCAGGCGGAACAGGACGCCGCGCTGGAAGCCATCAGGAAGTTACGTTAAAGGAAACACATTTTCATGCACCTGAAATCAGTGGAAATCCAGGGATTCAAGTCCTTCGCGCATAAGACCCGCTTCGACTTCATGGGGGGCATTACGGGCATTGTCGGCCCGAACGGCTCCGGGAAGAGCAATGTGGCGGACGCGGTGCGCTGGGTGTTCGGCGAACAGAGCGCGAAGCAGCTCCGCGGGTCGAACATGCAGGACGTTATTTTCGCGGGCACGGAGATCCGGCGGCCGATGAGCTATGCCTCCGTTTCCATCACCCTGGACAACGCCGACCGCGCGCTGCTGACGGACGCGGACGAAGTGACGGTCACCCGGCGCGTCTACCGCTCCGGGGAATCCGAATACATCATCAACGGGAACCAGTGCCGCCTCCGGGACATCAACGAACTGTTCTATGACACCGGCATCGGGAAGGAAGGCTATTCCATCATCGGTCAGGGCCAGGTGGATAAGATCCTTTCCGGGAAGGCGGACGACCGCCGGGAGCTTTTCGACGAAGCCGCCGGCATCATGAAGTTCAAGAAACGGAAGGCCGCCGCCATGCGGAAGCTCGAGAACGAACGGGCGAACATGGTGCGCGTGACGGACATCCTGACCGAGCTCGAGAAGCAGGCGGGCCCCCTGAAGCGGCAGTCGGAAGTCGCGCGGCAGTACCTGAAGCTCCGCGAGACCCAGAAGATCTACGACGTCACCGCGTTCCTGCTGGATTCGGACACGAACAGCGAACTGCTCAGGAAGTCCGCCGAGGACCTCTCGATCGTGGACCATAATCTGGAAGAGAACACGGCGAAGCTGGAGCAGCTGAAGAACCAGTACGCGGACGTGGAAGCGTCGCTCGCGAAGCTGGACGCGGACACCGAAGAAGTGCGCGACCGCCTGATGGAGGCGGGGTCGGACCGGACCCGTCTGGAAGGCGAGATCCGCGTCCTGAATGAGAAGATTGCGTCGGAAACCGGGAGCCAGGCGCTGTTAAGCGAGCGGGCCGCGGCGCTCCGCGCGTCCTCCGAAGGGAAGGCCGCGGAGATGGAACGCACGTCCCGGGAGCTTTCCGAAGGCCTTGGGAAGGCCGCGGAGATGGAGGCGGAACTGCAGACCCTGCAGGCGGACCTCCGCGGGTTTAACGAGAAAGTCGCGCTGTACCGCGGCACCATCGAGGAACGCCACGGTCAGACCATCGATATCATGAATGAGAAATCCGCCGCCGGCGCCCGGCTCGCGGAGATCGAAACCCTGCTGTCCGGGAACGCCTCCCGGACGGAAGAATATGAGAAACGGCTCCGGGAGATCGTGGGCCGTGCGAAGGAGAACCGGGAACAGCTCGCTTCGAAAGAGTCCGAAGCGTCCGAAATCCGGGTTTCCGCCGCCGCCCTGGAAGAGTCCGTCTCTTCCCTGGAAGAGGAGAAACGCGGGCTGGACAGCGCGTACGCGTCGCTTGTGGACGCGTTCAATACGGACCAGCAGCGCTACCAGGCCTCCAGGAGCCGCTACGAGACCCTGAAAGCGGTCCGGGAGCGCTATGACGGCTACCAGAACGCGGTCCGGAAGCTCATGGAACTGAAGAAGACGCGCCCCGGGATCCACGGCGTCGTGGCGGACCTGTTCACGACGGACGAGAAATACCGGACCGCCGTCGAAACGGCGCTCGGCGGGAACTACCAGAACGTGGTGGTGGAAGACGAGCGGACCGCGAAATCCCTGATCGGGTGGCTGAAGGACCAGAAGGAAGGCCGCGCCACGTTCCTCCCGCTGGACACCGTGACGCCTTCGGCGGACACATTTGACGGCGCTTTGCTGAAGGAGCCGGGCGTGCTCGGATCCTGTGAATCGTTCGTCCGGACGGACCCGGCGTACCGGAAGGTCGCGTCGTTCCTGCTCGGCAGGGTCCTGCTCGCGGATACCATGGACCACGCGGCGGAGATCGCCAGGCGGCACCGGTACCGCCTCCGGATCGTGACGCTGGACGGCGAACTCCTGAGCCCCGGCGGCTCCATCACCGGCGGCGCCTTCCGGATGAAGAGCAGCGTCCTGAACCGGAACGAGGAACTGAACCGGGTCCTCCGGGAGGCGGAACAGTTCAAGGCCCAGGCGGCGACCCTGCAGAAAGAGATCCAGCTGAAGAAACAGCTCCTGGACAGCACGGCGCTGGAACTGGAGGACGTGAAGGCCGAATACGCGGAACTGCAGATCCGTGAGCGGACGCTCCGCGCGGAACTGGACAGCCTTAGGCGGGACGCCACGGCGCTTTCCATGCAGGAGAAGGAAGGGAACACCGCCATCCGTGAGCTGAAAGCGAAGGCGGAGAGCCTCTCCGCGGAGAAGCGCGCCGTCGTTTCGGTGCTCGGGGACCTCGAACGGGTGACCGCGTCTTCGGACGACTCCCTGGAAGAGACCCGGAAGCTGCTGAAACAGGCCATCGACGAACGCGCCGTCCTCCAGGCGGAGATTGAAGAAAAACAGCTTGCGTTAAGCACACTGCGCTCCGGGAACGGGTTCGCGGAGGAGACCGTCTCAAGGCTCCGCCGGGAGATGGAAGAGGCGGAAGAAGAGATCGGGACCGTCCTGCAGCAGGGCGCGTCGTCCGAGACCCTGGTTTCCGGATACCGGGAACGCATTGCCCTCCTGGAAGAGCAGCTCGAAGAAGAACGGGCGGCGCACGCCTCCCTGGAAGACGCGCTTGCGGACCTGAACGGGAAGCGCGAGAAGGCGCAGCGCGAACAGCGCGTCTATTTCGAACGCAGGGAGTCTTATTCGGAGACGGAGAGCACCCTGACGCGGGAGAAGCTCCGGCTGGAGGCGATCATCGAACGGGCGGAGGAGAAACTGGACGCCGCCGTCGAATACATCTGGCAGGAGTACGGGCTGACCCCGGAGGAAGCCGCCCGCTTCAACGATGATTCGTTAAAGGGGGAGACGCCCCAGGAGATCCGGAAGAACGCGAACCGGCTGCGTTCGCAGATCAAGGCGCTCGGCCATGTCAATGTGAACGCCATCGAAGCCTACGCGGAGATCTCCGAACGCTACGAATACCTGAAAGCGCAGCACGAGGACCTTAAGAAGGCCGAGGAAGCGCTGACCGGCATCATCACGGACCTCGACAACGGCATGCGTAAGCAGTTCCGGGAGAAGTTCGCGGAGATCCGGACCGAATACGATAAGGTGTTCCGGGAGCTCTTCGGGGGCGGCCGCGGGACCATTGAAATCGACGAGAAGGCGGACATCATCGACGCGGACATCACGATCATTTCCCAGCCGCCCGGGAAGAAGCTGCAGAACATGCTGCAGCTCTCCGGCGGCGAGAAGGCCCTGTCCGCGATCGCGCTGATCTTCGCCATACAGAACCTGAAGCCGTCGCCCTTCGCGCTGCTGGACGAGATCGAAGCGGCGCTGGACGACGCGAACGTCGGACGTTTTACGGGATACCTGAAGAAACTGACGGCCCGCACCCAGTTCATCGTGATCACGCACCGGAGGGGCACCATGGTCAGCTGTGACCGCCTCTACGGGATCACCATGCAGGAGAAGGGCGTTTCCACACTGGTCAGCGTCAGCCTGGTGGAGCACGAACTGGACGCATAAGGACAGAGGATATGGCTGAAAAGAAACAGGGATTTTTCAAAAGGCTGGTCGAGGGGCTTTCCAAGACCAGGAGGAACATTGTCAGCGGGCTGGAGTCCGTCTTTATGGGCGTCTCCACGATCGACGAGGATTTCTACGAGGAACTTGAAGAAGTCATGATCATGGGCGACCTGGGCGTCGCCGTGACGGAGAAGATCCTGTCGGAACTCCGCGAACGGGTGGAGCGGGAGCACCTCCTGCACCCGGCGGACTGCAAGGGCGTCATCATCGAGATCATCAAGGACATCATGGAGATGCCGGACGACGCCTATGATTTTGAGGACGGGAAATCGGTCGTTTTCGTCATCGGCGTGAACGGCGTCGGGAAAACCACGTCCATCGGGAAGCTCGCGTCCCTTTACCGGGACGCCGGGAAGCGGGTGCTCGTGGCCGCGGCGGACACATTCCGCGCCGCCGCCATCGACCAGCTGAAAGAGTGGTCCTACCGGGCCAATGTGCCGATCGTGGCGCAGAGTGAAGGCTCGGATCCCGCCGCCGTCGTTTTCGACGCGGTGAACGCGTTCCGCGCCCGCAATATGGACATGCTCATTGTCGATACCGCCGGAAGGCTCCACAACAAGAAGAACCTGATGGAGGAGCTCCGGAAGATGGACCGCATCCTGAACACGAACATCGGGGATGCGGCCCGGGAAACCTGGCTCGTCCTGGACGCCACGACCGGACAGAACGCCCTCTCCCAGGCGAAGGAATTCATGGACGTCGCGCCCGTGACGGGCATTGTGCTCACGAAGATGGACGGCACCGCGAAAGGCGGGATGGTCATTGCCATCCAGACAGAACTCGGGATCCCGGTGAAATTCATCGGGGTGGGGGAGAAACTCGGGGATCTTCAGAAGTTCGACCCCTCGGATTTTGTGGACGCCTTGTTTGCCGACATCCGCGCTTAAGGAGGCGGGATGAACAGGCCTTTTACAGAGGTTTTCCGGAATCTGAAGCTTTCAGGGGCAGCGCTGGACCTGCTGCCGCACATGGAGGTGACCAGAATCGCCAGGAGCAGGGACGGGAAGTCCCTGCTCGTTTATACGGTGATCCGCCGGCTTGCGGACCGGAAGACCCTTTCAAAAATAGAGAAAGCCATCGACGTCTCATGTCTGCGCGACATGGGACTGAAAAGCGCGCTCGAGGTCCTCTATGACCTCCCGGTCCGCTATACGCTGGACCAGGTCCTGGACGCCTGGGGGGAGAGCCTGTTCGAGGAACTGGCGGCCGGCTCCCCGGTTTCCGCGCGCTTTTTCGAGAAAGCGTTCCTGACCTCGGATTCGGGCAACCGCCTGGTCCTCCTCATGGAAGACCATCCCCTGGTGCGGCTGAAGGAACGGGAATGGAAGGAGCGCATCCGGCAGATCATGCGGGAACGTTTCCTGATGGACGTGACCGCGGAGATCCGCTACGCGGAGGCGAAGGAGAAACCGCACCTCCGCATGTTCCGGGAGGAGCCGGAAACCGTCCCGGCCCCGGAGGCGGAAGCGGGCGCGGACATCTTAGGTTCAGAGCGCCCGGATCCGTGGACGCAGGAAGGCGCGAAGACAGAGACGGCCGAAGCCCCGGAAGCCACGGCGGTATTAAGGAAGCCCGGCCCGGCGTCCGGTGAAGGCCATGCGCCCGCAAAATCCTTGAAGAACGGGAAGAAACGCGCATCCGGCGCTTCTGTGAAAACCGCCGCAAGGAAACAGGACGGGACGAAGAAGACCCTGAAGCGGGCTTCGAAGGCCGCCCCGCGCCCGGCGGCGCCGGACGACCCGGACGTGGTCTACGGCCGCCGTTTCGAGGATGAATCGCACCCGATCGGCTCGTATTCGGGGCTGAAGGAAGAGGAGATGGTCATCAGCGGCCGCATCCTCTCCGTGGACGTCCACGACATCCGCGGCGGTGAGAAGCAGGTCTTCTCCTTCGCATTGACGGATGAGACGGATTCCATCATGGTGAAGCTCTTCCTGTCCAATGAGGACGCGGAACGCCTGAAGCCGGCGCTGACAAAGGGCGCGTGCGTGAAGGTCCGCGGGTTCGCGCAGTTCGACCCCTACGACAAGGAACTGACGATCCGGAACGTCGTGGGCATCCTGAAGACCGTGGACACCTGGACCCGTTACCGGGAGGACCATGCGCCGGTCAAGCGCGTGGAGCTGCACTGCCATACGAAAGCCTCCGACAAGGACGGGCTTGCGGACGTGTCGGACCTGATCGCCTCGGCGAAACGCTGGGGCCACCGGGCGCTCGCGGTCACGGACCACGGAAATGTCTACGCCTTCCCGGAAGCGTTCCACGCGCTGAAGAAGGACGACGGCTTCAAGGTGATCTACGGGATGGAAGGCTACCTCGTCGATGACACGCAGAAGACCGTGGACAACCCGATGGCGTTCGCGCTGGAAGACCCCTGCGTCGTCTTTGACATTGAAACGACCGGCTTTTCCCCGGTGGAAGACCGGATCATCGAGATCGGCGCCGTGAAGATGCGGGACGGGGAGGTGACGGACCGGTTCTCCGCGTTCGTGAACCCCGGCGTCCCCATTCCCTACCGGATCGAGCAGCTGACCCATATCAGCGACGAAACGGTCCGGGATGCGCCGCCCATCGAACAGGTGCTCCCGGAATTCCTGGCCTTCGCGGAAGGCTGCTACCTGGTCGCCCACAACGCCCGCTTCGACATTTCCTTTATCCGGGAGAAGGCGGCGCAGCTCGGCCTGTCCCACGAACCGTTCGCCGTCGCGGACACGCTCGGCATCGCGCGGGCCATCCTGGCCGGGCTGAAGTCGTTTAACCTGGACACGCTTTCGAAAGAACTGAACGTGACGCTGGAGTCCCACCACCGCGCCGTCAACGACGCGGAAGCGACCGCGGGGATCTACGCGAAGCTCCTGTCCCGCCTGAAGCACCGCGGCTACCGGACGCTGAAGGACCTGGAAGAGGGGCTGAAGCCCTCGAAAGAAGCCCTGAAGACCCTGCACCCGTACCATGTGATCCTGCTCGCGGCGAACGAGACCGGCAGGGTCAACCTCTATAAACTCGTTTCCGCGTCGTGCCTGGAGTATTTCGGCGGGCGCCCGGCGCGGCCGAAGATCCCGAAGAGCCTGCTTTCCGCCCACCGCGAAGGCCTGATCGTCGGGTCTGCCTGCTCCGCGGGCGAACTGTTCAGCGCGGTGCTCGACGGGGCGTCGGAAGAGACGCTCCGGCAGATCGTTTCGTACTATGATTATCTCGAAGTGCAGCCGCTCGGGAACAATGAATACCTGTTCCGCGACGGCGCCCACGACGTCCGCACGGAAGAGGACCTGCAGGCGCTGAACCGGAAGATCCTGGAACTCGGGGAGCGGTACGGGAAGCCCGTCTGCGCGACCGGGGACGTCCATTTCCTGAACCCCGAGGACGCGCTGTACCGCGCGATCCTCCAGGCGGGCTCCGGGTATAAGGAGTCCGAAGAGCAGCCCCCGCTGTACCTGAGGACCACGGAGGAGATGCTGAAGGAATTCGAGTACCTCGGCGCAGAGAAGGCCTATGAGATCGTCGTGACGAACACGAACCTCATCGCGGACCGGATCGAAAAGATCGCGCCGGTGCGGCCGGACAAATGCCCGCCGGTGATCCCGCACGCGGACGAAGACCTGCGGGACGCCTGTTTCCGCAGGGCCCACGCGCTTTACGGGGACCCGCTGCCGAAGATCGTCCAGGACCGCCTGGACCGGGAACTGACGTCCATCATCGGGAACGGCTACGCGGTCATGTACATGATCGCGGAGAAACTGGTCTCGAAATCGGTGAACGACGGGTACCTGGTCGGCTCGCGCGGCTCCGTCGGCTCGTCCCTCGCCGCCACGATGTCCGGCATCACGGAAGTCAACCCGCTGAAGCCGCATTACCGCTGTCCATCATGCCGGTACTCGGAATTCGATTCCGAAGAGACCGCCGCTTTCGAGCGGAAGGCGGGGTGCGACATGCCGGATAAGGACTGCCCGGTCTGCGGCACGAAGATGGTGAAGGACGGCTTCAACATCCCGTTCGAGACGTTCCTCGGCTTCAAGGGGGATAAGGAACCGGACATCGACCTGAACTTTTCCGGCGAATACCAGTCGAAAGCCCACGCCTACACCGAGGTCATTTTCGGGAAAGGCCAGACGTTCCGCGCCGGAACCGTGGGCACGGTCGCGGAGAAGACCGCGTTCGGCTATACGCTCCATTATTTTGAAGAAAACGGCATGATCCGGAGGCGGGCGGAAGTGGGCCGCATCGCAAGCCACATCGAGGGCGTCATCCGGACCTCCGGCCAGCACCCGGGCGGCATCATCGTGCTGCCGATCGGCGAGGACATCAATACGTTCACGCCGGTCCAGCACCCGGCGAACGACCCGGACACCCCCATTATCACCACCCACTTTGATTACCACTCGATCGACCACAACCTGCTGAAGCTGGACATCCTCGGGCACGACGATCCCACGATGATCCGGATGCTGCAGGACCTGACCGGCGAGGATCCCACACATTTCCCGCTGGATTCCCCGGAAGTCATGCGGCTGTTCGCGGACACGACGTCGTTAGGCGTGACCCCGGAAGACATCCGCGGGGTGAAGCTCGGGACGCTCGGGATCCCGGAATTCGGCACGGATTTCGCCATGAACATGGTGCTCGCGTGCAAACCCAGGTACCTTTCGGACCTCGTCCGGATCGCGGGCATGGCCCACGGGACGGGCGTCTGGACCGGGAACAACCAGGAGCTCATTTCGAACGGCACCGCGACCATCGAGACGGCCATCTGCTGCCGGGACGACATCATGGAGTACCTGATCGGCATGGGCATGGATCCCTCGCTGTCCTTCACGATCATGGAGGCCGTCCGGAAGGGGAAAGGCCTGAAGCCGGAGTGGGAGACGGAGATGCGCGCGCACGCGGTGCCGGAATGGTACATCTGGTCCTGCAACAAGATCGGGTACATGTTCCCGAAGGCGCACGCGGCGGCCTACGTCATGATGGCGTGGCGCATCGCCTACTGTAAGGTGTTCTACCCGCTGGAGTATTACTGCGCGTTCTTTACGATCCGCGCGAAGGCCTTCAACTACGAGAAAATGTGTCTCGGCCGCCGCCGCCTGGAGCAGTACATGGACGAATACGAGCGGAGCAAGACCCCGCATTCCGCGAAGGACGACGACGAATACCGCGACATGCGGATCGTCCAGGAAATGTATGCGCGCGGGTTCGGCTTCGTCCCGATCGACCTGAACCGGGTTTCCCCGACGCAGTTTAAGATCGTGGACCCGACGCACCTGATGCCGCCGCTGACGTCCATCGACGGCATGGGGGAATCCGCCGCCGTAACGGTGCCGGAGGCGCTGAAGGGCGGCCCGTTCTCCTCGGTCGCGGATTTCAGGGACCGGACGAAGGTCACGCAGACGATCATCGACAAGATGGCCGCGCTGCACATCCTGGACGGGCTGCCGAAGGAAGACCAGCTGAGCCTGTTCGACCTGCAGTGAGCGGGTGCCGGGCAGGGGGACGGCACTGCGTTTTCCGAACAATTGTTTGACAGACTGACCTGTCTGTGGTATAGTATAATGAATGCGCGGCGTGCCTGTCGTGCGCGCCGCAGATCCTGTTGGAGGGTTCATGGATCTTTCCTTTGTGATACCGTGCTATAACGAAGAAGGGAATATCCGGCCGGTCTACGAGGCCATCCGGGATGTTTTCGCGCCTTCCGGAATCTCCTATGAAGTCGTGATGGTAAACGACGGCTCGAAGGACGGCACCTGGAAGGCCATCCGGGCGCTGGCGGAAGAGTATCCGGACGACGCGCTGACCGCCGTCTGCTTCTCGCGGAATTTCGGGAAGGAAGCCGCCATCCTCGCCGGGCTCCGGCATACGAAGGGGGACGCGGTGTGCCTGATCGACGCGGACCTCCAGCAGCGCCCGGAGACGGCGCTCACCATGTACCGGAAGCTCCGGTCGGATCCGGAGTACGACTGCGTCGCCGCCTACCAGGACGCGCGGAAGGAAGGCCCGGTGCTGAAGTTCTTCAAGGACTGTTTTTACAGGCTGATCAACCGGCTCTGCGACATCGACTTTATCGCCGGCGCGAGCGATTTCCGCGTTTTCCGGCGGAATATGGCGGACGCGATCCTGTCCCTGCCGGAATACCACCGGTTCTCCAAGGGCATTTTCTCATGGGTCGGTTTCGAGACGTATTATATGCCGTATGAGGCGGACGAACGCCTGACCGGGAAGTCCAAATGGTCGTTCTGGTCCCTGGTGAAATACGCGCTGGAAGGCATCGTCGGCTATTCCACGAAACCGCTGCAGTTCGCGACCGTCACCGGCATGCTGCTGTCCGTGATCGCCATTGTCTATATGGTCGTGCTGGTGGTGAAGACGCTGATCCTGGGCATCGACGTGCCCGGCTACGTCACGACCCTCGGGTTCGTCCTGCTGCTCGGCGGCATCCAGCTCCTGATGCTCGGCATCATCGGGGAATACCTGTCGAAAGTTTACGTACAGGGCAAGAACCGTCCTGTTTACATCGAAAAAGAAGTCATTGAAAGGGAAACAGATGGCGAAAACCGCGAATGAAGCCGCGAAGCGCAGCGCTTCCGGCACTTCATCCCGCACTTCCAGAGAGAATGGAAGCGGCACTGTGAAAAAGACCGGCACGAAGGCCGCGTCCGGGAAGTCCGGGAGCGCAGCCGCCGGGAAGAAGTCCGGCACGTCGGCCGGAAAGGATTCCGGGAGCAAAAAGAAAGCTTCCGGAACCGCTTCGCGTTCGAAGAAAGCGGACGCGGCGGCGCGGGAAGAGCGCATCCGGAAGATTAAGGACATCCTGCTGATCCTCGTGATCGGCGTGCTGCTCCTGATGGCGGCGTCGTTCTTCGTGCCCCAGCTTTCCTGGCTCCGGGATTTCCAGTACAGCGTGTTCGGGCAGCTGATGTATATGGCGCCCCTGGTCCTGCTGGGCATCCTGCTGATCTTTTTCTCGCATAATACGCTCCCCGGGCTCCTGAAGAACCTGGGGTCCATCCTGCTGCTCCTGTTCGCGATTTCCGGCATCCTGTCGCTGACGTCGGGGATCCCGGACGGCGGCCTCCTGGGGCGCGCGAACGACGCGCTGTTCCACGGGCTGCTCGGGGACATCGGCACCGCCATCATCAATTTCGTGCTGATCCTGGTGTCGCTGGCCCTCATGGTGGATTACTCGTTCTTCCAGTCGATCGAGAACGCGTTCAAGAAGGGCGCCGCGGAGCGCGCCCGCCAGGCGGAAGCCCGGAAGGAACAGCTCGCGGAGGAGGCGAAGCGCCTCGAGTACGAGCAGAAGATGTCGGAAGAGAAATACGCCGCGGAGCAGGAGCGGATGAAACACCAGCGTCTGCTTGAGGAACAGCAGCGGGAAGCCGACCTCGAACGCGCGCGGAACAACCGCCAGCGCTTCCTGCCCGTAAAGGGCATCGTGGATACGACGCTGACGGATTCGGAGGACCCGATAGAAGTCCCGTTTGACGCGGATGAAGACGCGTTTGTGCGGAATTCGAAGCTCTTCCGGGAGAACCTGGAACGCACCGCGGAAGAGATGGATATGCCCGAGATCCGCATGCCGGACCTGGACCGCATCCCGGACAAGGCCCCGGAAGGGAAAGGCCTGAACCCGCTCGCCGGCCATAAACCCGCCGGCCAGGCAGCCCAGGACAATGATGTGCGCGGAAGGCAGGCCGGAAGCCGCGTCCCGTCTCCGGGAACGGATCAAACGGCCGACGCCGGCGCATCGTCCCAGGGGACGGGCAGGCGCGCGGTCGCGTACGCGGGTGAGACGGTCTTCCGGCCGGGTCCCGCGGGGAAATCGGCTTCGGAGACGGAATCCGGGAACGACCGCCCCGTATCCGGGACCGCAAGGGACGTCCTGTTATATGGCCCGTCGAAGAAAAACACCTCGGAATACGAAGAGATCCACATTACGAAGATGCCGGGGGACGAATACACGAAGACCGTCGTCACCTCGAACGGGAAGGTCATCCGCGCGGAGACGGACGGGGATATCCTGTCGAAGAAGCAGGTGATCCGCGGCGGGGAGGCGGACCCGTACGGGCCCGCGGAAGGGGCGGAAGACGGCATGACGGCCGCTGCCGGTATGGCGCAGGGCCAGAAACCCGCGTCCGGGACCCGGGATTTCCGGAATACCGCGGCGCCTGCGCCCGCAGCCGCGGGTACGCAGGGCAGCCTGCCGCTGCCACCGGGCACCCAGACATCGCCGAAGAAAGAAGAGGAGAAGGCCCCCGAGAAGGTCATCATCCCGAAGAAAGAATACAAATTCCCGCCGATCAAGCTGCTCCGCAGGGGCGCATCGAACGGCACCTCGAAGGAACAGATCCAGAAGGAGATCCGGGAGACCGCCGTCAAACTCCAGCAGACGCTCCAGACGTTCGGCGTGGGCGTGACCGTCACGCACGTGTCCTACGGTCCTTCCGTCACCCGGTACGAGCTGCAGCCCGAAGTCGGCGTGAAAGTCAGCCGCATCGTGTCGCTGACGGACGACATCAAGCTGAGTCTGGCCGCCGCGGACATCCGCATCGAAGCGCCCATCCCGGGCAAATCGGCCATCGGCATCGAAGTGCCGAACAAGGTGAAGCAGAGCGTCGTGCTCCGGGACCTCCTGGAGTCCGAAGCGTTCACGAACGCGAAATCGAAGCTCGCGTTTGCCGCCGGCCGGGACATTGAAGGGAATACGATCATCGCGGACGTCGCGAAGATGCCGCACGTCCTCGTAGCGGGCGCCACCGGCTCCGGCAAGTCCGTCTGCATCAACTCCATGATCATGTCGATCCTCTATCACGCGAAGCCGACAGAGGTGAAGATGATCATGGTGGACCCGAAAGTCGTGGAACTGTCCGTGTACAACGGCATCCCGCACCTGCTGATGCCCGTCGTGACGGATCCCAGGAAAGCCGCGCAGGCGCTGAACTGGGCCGTCGCGGAGATGGAGAAGCGGTATGAGAAGTTCGCCGAATTCGGCGTGCGCGGCATCGAGGGCTACAATACGCTCATCGAGAACGACGCCCCCGAAGGCGAAGACGGGAAACCGCTCGAGAAGATGACGCAGATCCTCATCATCGTGGACGAGCTCGCGGACCTGATGATGGTGGCCGCGAACGAAGTGGAGACGTCGATCTGCCGCATCGCGCAGAAAGCCCGCGCGGCCGGCCTCTACCTGGTGCTTGCCACCCAGCGTCCGTCCGTGGACGTCATTACCGGCCTGATCAAGGCCAATATCCCCTCCAGGATCGCGTTTGCCGTCTCGTCCGGCACCGATTCCAGGACCATCCTGGACATGAACGGCGCCGAGAAGCTGCTGGGCCGCGGCGATATGCTCTATGACCCCGCGGGCTCCACGAAGCCCCTCCGCGTCCAGGGCGCGTTCGTCGGCGACGACGAAGTCCGGGACGTGGTCGAGTTCATCAAGGACGAAGGCCCCGTCATCGGCGGCACCTACAACGGCAGCGTGGACCTGACGGCCGCGTCTTCCGGGTTCGGCGCCGGGACCGGGTCCGACCGGGACGAGTTCTTCGCGGAATGCGGCCGGCTCGTCATCGATAAGGAGAAAGCTTCCATCGGCATGCTCCAGCGGGCGTTCAAGCTCGGGTTCAACCGGGCGGCCCGCATCATGGACCAGCTCGCGGACGCGGGCGTCGTCGGGGAGGAAGAGGGCACGAAACCGAGAAGGGTGCTGATGTCCGCCGCGGAATTCGAGGATTTCCTGGCATCCGGCGGCTGACCCGTCCGGAGTCCGGGCCGGTACATTTGCAGGCCTTCTGTAAACGGAGTGATTCAGGATGCAGATTCAATGGTATCCCGGCCACATGGCGAAAGCCCTGCGGCAGATGAAGGAAGACATCGGAAAAGTGGATCTGTGCATCGAACTGCTGGACGCGCGGGCGCCGTTCTCGACGGGGAACCCCGAGATCCGGGAACTGGCCGCGCGCAGATACCGCCTGGTGCTGCTGAACAAAGCGGACCTCGCGGAGGAAGCGGTCACGGAACAGTGGATCCGCTTTTTCCGCGCGCAGGGGATCCGGGCGGTGGCCCTGGACGCGCGGAGCCGCAAGGGCATGAAAGAACTGCAGAAAGCGGTGGACGAGGTCTGCGAAGGAAAATACGAACAGGACCGGAAACGGGGCCTGATGGAACGGCCCGTCCGGGCCATGGTGGCGGGCATCCCGAACGTCGGGAAGTCCACGCTGATCAACTCCCTCTCCGGGAAAGCCGCCGCGAAGACGGGCAATAAACCCGGCGTCACGAAAGGGAACCAGTGGATCCGCCTGAACCGGAGGCTCGACCTCCTCGATACGCCGGGCGTCCTCTGGCCGCGCTTCGATTCCGAAGCCGTCGGCCTCCGCCTCGCGTGGATCGGGGCCGTCAACGACGAGATCCTCCCGAAGGAAGAGCTGGCGTACCGCCTGGTCCGCTTCCTGCTGGATTCCGGAAGACAGGCCATGCTGGAAGCGCGTTACGAGACAGACCCGTCGGTCCTTTCGGACCCGTCGGACCCGAACGCGTGGATCGAAACCATTGCCGTAAAGCGGGGGTTCCTGAAAAAGGGCGGGGAAGCGGACCTCACCAGGACCGCGGCCCGGATCATCGAGGAATTCAGGGCGGGGACCATCGGGAGGATTTCCCTGGAAACGCCGGATGAGACAGAACAGGAGGAAAATGTATGAATACACAGGATACCTTAAAGGCAGGCGCCGGTACGGTCCTGCTGAACGGGCACGTCCCGGGCGAGGACCCGGAGGAGGCGGAAACCCCCGAAAAGAAGAAGAGCAAGACGTCGGGCATTATCAAAGACCTCATTGAGATCGCGCTGATCATCCTGGCCGCTTTCCTGTTCGTAAAATTCATTGCCGTCCGCTCGGTGGTGGACGGGGATTCCATGAACCCGATGCTGCATGACGGGGACAACCTGATGCTTGAGAAGGTCTCCTATTATTTCCACGGCCCGGAGCGCTTCGACATCATCGTCTTCGAACTGAAGGACGACCCCGGGACCCACTACATCAAGCGGGTCATCGGCCTCCCCGGCGAGACGGTCCAGATTATCGACGGGTACGTCTATATCAACGACGAGAAGCTGGATTCCGACGTCTACGGGAATGAAATCATCAAAGAGGCGTATCTCGCGAGACGGCCCATCACGCTCGGCGAAGACGAATATTTCGTGATGGGGGACAACCGGAACAACAGCACGGATTCCCGGCTGAAGAGCTGCGGGAACGTCATGAAGAGCCAGATCGTGGGGAAGGCGTTTGTCCGCTTCTGGCCGTTCAGTGCGTTCGGCCTGCTGAGCCACGGGGAATCATAATCGAAACCCGCAGGATGCGCCGGCGCTGCCCGGGTGAGGGCAGAAGCCACGGGGGCCTGCCGGCCGGGAGGATCGCCGGGGGACGGCCCGTATGGAAGCGGCATAGGACGGATTCACCACATGGTCCGGAAGGGAACTGGCTGAGATGGAAAGCATTCGCGCGATATCCGAATACCTGAAGCAGACGCCTTACGAGGCGCTTGCGGCGGCGATTGCGTCTTTTGAACCGGACACGAGGCCGGGCGCCGTCCGGGTGCTTGACCAGTACCGGAAGAAGCTGGCCGCCTACAGACAGGAACTTGCGCGCCTGGACCGGATGATGCTGTATGAGCGCAAATACGCGGACCTCGGCGTGATCTGCGGGATCGACGAGGCCGGGCGCGGCCCGCTCGCGGGCCCGGTCGCGGCGGCCGCCGTCATCCTGCCGAAGGACCATCCGATCCTTTACGTCAACGACTCAAAGAAGCTGACGCCCGCGCGCCGGGAAGAACTCTACGGCGTCATTATGAAGGAAGCGGTTTCGGTCGGCGTCGGCATTGTGTCCGAGACGGTCATCGACGAGATCAACATCCTCCAGGCGACGTACCGGGCCATGGCGGAGGCGTTTTCGAAACTGTCGCCGCGCCCGGCGTGCACATTGAACGACGCCGTCACCATCCCGGGCATCCCCGTGCGGCAGGTGCCCATCGTCAGGGGGGACGCGAAATCCGCGTCCATCGCCGCGGCGTCCGTCATCGCGAAGGTCACCCGTGACCGGATGATGGAGGAATACGACCGGCTTTACCCGGAATACGGTTTCCGGGAGAACAAGGGCTACGGGACCGCCGCGCACATGGACGCGATCCGCGCGTACGGGCCGTGCCCGATCCACCGGCGCACGTTTATCCGCAGCATCATTGGAGACGCCCATGAATAACCGCGTGAAAGGAAGTGTCTACGAAGAGCAGGCGGCTTCCTTTTTCGTTTCGGAGGGATATACGGTTCTCGAACGGAACTATAAGAGGAAAACCGGCGAGATCGACCTCATCTTAAGGGATCCGGAAGGGATCCTGGTCTTTACGGAAGTGAAATACCGCGGGAAAGCCCGCACCGGGTTCCCGGAGGAAGCCGTCACCGCATGGAAAATGCAGCGGATCTACAGGACGGCGGAGTGGTACCTGAAGGAACACGGGCTGCCGTTTGAGACGCCCTGCCGGTTCGACGTGGTGAGCGTGCTCGGACGTTCGTATACGCACATCCCGAACGCGTTCGGCGGGTTCTGAACATGCGTCCCGGCAGATCCCGCGGGCCGCACCGGACCGGCAATGGAACCGGTTCCGGTATGGGAGGCGGGAGGGTGCGCCGCACGGACATCCGGCGCTTTCAAAGGAGGTTCAAATGATTGAGGACCATGGGATTGTCCTGATCAGGAAGGCACACGCGGAAGGCCGTCTGACATTCCACGACGGGCCGCTCCCGTATTTTTCGTTCCCGGACCTGGACAGGGCTGGGCTTCTGAACGGCTTCACCACACGCCTGGGCGGGGTCAGCACCGGGCCTTATGCGTCCCTCGGCCTGTCGCCGAAGCTCGAGCCGCCGGAAATCGTGCAGGAGAATTACAGGCGCATCGGGGAAACGCTCGGATTTGACGCAAAAAGGGCCGTTTTGACCGCGCAGACCCATTCCGCCAATATCCGTATGGCTACAG
>JAGDAW010000041.1 GCA_017959345.1 Lachnospiraceae bacterium
CATCAAGAACGCCGTCAGCCGGAAAATGGGCAGGAAGGACATCATCAAGATCGACGCGGACTTCCCGGTGGATCTGGACGTGATCGGCTATGCGGAGCCCGGCGCCACGGTAAACATCATCCGGGACGGGGCGCTCGCGGAGAAGCGGGTAATCGAGATGCCCGAGCGGCTGACCAACGTGCTGAAGTGCAGGAATCCCAGGTGCATCACGCAGACCGAGCAGGAACTGGACCACATTTTCCTGCTGACGGACCGCGCCCTGAAGATCTACAGCTGCATTTACTGCGAGACGAAGGCGAAGGGCTGAAGGAGACTATATGTCTGGCATATTCTGTGAACAGAGGACCAGGATCCTGACGTGCCTGATCCTGGTGATTTCCATGCTGATCGGTGCGCTGGCAGGCGGAAGCCCGTCTGACCAGCCGGAGACCGCGGAGGGGGATCCCGTCCTGATCGCGCTCCCTTCCGGAGACAGCCTCGTGTCCGTCCCGGTTTCCCCGGATCTCAGGATCGAAAGCGGTGAAGACGCCCTCCGCGCACTGGAATCGCTGAAAGACGCGGTCGGTTTTGAGCATACGGATGAATTCCTGTCTCTGGAACCGGGTTCCGCAGGTGCGGTCCGGGTCTTCGGGTTCCGCCAGCCGGTCGGCGGGATCCCGGTGGCAGGCGGGGAGGTGCGCCTTGGGACGGATGCTTCCGGAACGGTCATCGGGCTTTCGGGGGACTATCTCGATCCTTCGGAAGCGGATACGGAGGTCATCCTGACGGTCCGGGAAGCCTGCGATGCGGTATTTGCCGAGATTCCGGAGGCGGACGGTGTGCTTCCTTCCGGCCTGGTGATCCTGGATACGGGGTCAGGCGCGCAGGCTGCCTATAAATGCTTTCTGTCCGGCCCGGAAGGGATGAAGAGCTGTTATGTGTCCGCGCGGGACGGGGAAATCCTCCTCACAGGCAGCGGGGCGCAGGATGAACTGGCGGTCGGCTCAGGAAGGGATCTCCAGGGGAAGCAGCGGGAGTTCAATATCAGCAGCACGGAATCCGGGTATCTGCTGGAAGACCCGGAGAACCGCATCCGGGTGTTTGACCAGAAGGAGAAACCGCTGCTGGAAAGCTACTGGTTCCGGGCGTCCATGGAGGATCCCGATTATTACGAAATCCATTTTGTAAAGAACGGGAAAACCGAAGATTTTGACGAGGTCGTGACAGACGGGGGGACTGCGTTTGTCCTTCTGAAAAACGGCCTGGAGGATGAAGCGCACCGGTATCTGGTCCGGATGGAGAACGGGCATGCGGTGATCCGGGACAACGGGGAGGTGATCCTCCGGGATCCGGTTCTCGAAACCGTCAAGACGGACAAATCCGGGAAAGCCGTCCTTTCCGTCTTGGAGAACGCGGACCGGTCCTTTGAGGACGAAACAGCCGTCTCCGCCATGTACGCGCTCCAGAATGCCGTGCGTTTCTACCGTGAAATGCCGGATGGGGACGGGTCCGGATGGAAGCAGATCGTGCTCAATGTCTATCTGAACGCGCCGGACACCAACGGCAAAGACAACGCAGCTTCGAGGTCGGTCTCCTTCCTGGACGGTTTCTGGGGGGCTGCCGTCATCTTCGGGCCCGATAACCCGGTAGCCCCGGATGCCATAGGTCATGAGTACACCCATGCGGTCCTGAAACGTTATACAACGCTTGGCGGAACCGGTAGTTATCTCTATCCTGAGGCCTCCGCCCTGAATGAAGGGCTGGCGGATATCATGGGGCAGTGCATCCAGGACGTCATGGAAGGCACCTGCGACTGGGATCAGAACGGGCGGAGCCTCCGGGATCCGCTGGGAACTATTGACGATAATGAGATTAATAATGAGAAAGTTCTCATGCATTATCCGGCCGTTTACAAGGGAACCGGGTGGTATTTCAAGACCAGTGAGCATCCGGCTGAGGACGATGGATACAACAATGTGTTCGCCCATCACAACATGACCGTGATCTCCCATATGGGCTATAAGATCGCCACGGGTGATGTGGAGAACAGGGAATCCGTCGACGCGCTAGGGACCGCGCTGCTGGCCAGACTGATTTACAGTACTTTTCCGCAGCTTGACGAAAAGACGGATTTCAGTGATTACGCCACCATTCTCTACAGGACGGCCGTATCGATGTACCGGGGCGGGGAACTTTCGGCCGGCCATGTGCGCTGTGTGGTCAGGGCGATGGAGGAAGCCGGGCTTTATCCGGAAATACAGGTCGGTGCAGACGGGATCCTGGATCTCAGGGATCTGAAAGGCAGGGACGTCGGAACCTGTACGGTGGAAATCCGGACCCTTCTGCCGCTGGACAACGGTACAGTCGTGATCCTGTCCCAGGAAGGTTACCGTCTGACCCAGACCGCCATTGGCCTTCGGGACCTGCAGCTGACCCTCCCTGAGAAAGGTGTTTCGGAGCGCGGTCTCTTCAAGGTTACGGTCACCGAGGAGGAGACAGACGGGAAGCAGTCCTTTACGTTCCTGGTGAGAAGCACGGAAAGGTATTCTTCCGGGACCGTCACAGCGCCGTTTGTCCTCGATGCGCCCCTCCTGAACAACGGGGGCGGTTTCGTCTCTTACTGGGGCAAAACCTATTACTGGAAGTATAATAAGGACAGCTTCTGGGCGGAAGGCACGAACGGCTATTTCGGGACCAATCAGAATACGGCCAATGAGCTGGTCTGCCGGGAAGCGGGGACCGGTGAAGAAACCGTCCTGTACAAAGGGCCGGGTTCAGGCAATATCTTCATCAGCGGGGACCGGATTTATACAGAGATCAGACTGAACAGCTGGCACAGCTTCACCCTGGCGGGGGAGGACGAGATCGTCCTGGAAGCGGGGACGGTCCTGGCGGCGGTCCCTGAAACCGGCCGTGTCATTTTCCAGACTTCGGGCCGGAAGAAGAACGAGATCCTGGTCGTGAACGCGGACGGGACGACGGACAGCGTTTCCACGGACCGGCTCTATACGGACAACGGCGCGAACTTCCTTACGATGGACGGAAGCCGGGTTTACTATTGCAGTTCTTCGAAACCCGACCAGACCCATATCGTCACCGGCGTATTTGAGGCGGATCTGGGTTCCGGGACGCCCGGGACGCCGAAGCTTCTCGGGACGTTCACGGTTGAGGTGGATTCCGGGGAACGGAGCGGGTACAGCGCCGTGAAGACCGATGACGGGCTCTATGTGGCCTGTGTGCTGTCCGCCGGGACCGCAAGCATCTACAGGAACGGCATGCTGGTCCGGCTGTCCACCGACCGGGAAGAAGCGCCGGAGACCGTCATTGCCCAGAACAGCGAGTATGAACTGGCGTATAACGGTATCCGGGCTGTCGGTTCCGGGCAGGACACCCGGATCCTCTTTGCCGCGAAAGGGAGCTTCTCCGGTTCGGGGGAATCCATCACTTCCCCGACGGAGGGATACGTCTATTCGTACAGGATTTCCGACGGGTTGATCGAACCGTCGGACCTCCCGCTGATCTCGGACCGGCAGGTGTCTTATGCCAACGCGGACAGCGAAGGCCGTTATGCGGACATCTGTGTGTATGACGCTGCCGGTACGGATGTGCGGACGATCGCGGGGAAAGCGCTCCTTCAGGCGCTGGAAGCCGGCCTGGACGGGCTCAGAAAGCAGGAAGGGTATTTCCTGAAGGCGGCAGACGCGGTCGGCCCGTACGCCTATCTGGAGTTCTGGGAAGTCGAATCGTTTCAGGACCTTGGATGGCGGACCGGGACCAGACGGAAGTCCGCCGTGGTTTATGAGATCGATATAGAACACCAGACTGCAGAGATCCTTTATCAGTACTGATCCGCTTCTGGAGAAGAACCCCCCGGGCAGGAGAAGAAACCTTCTTCCGCCCGGGGGGTTCTTTATGGTATTGGAGACGAGGGAACGTCCGGCTCTTACTTCGGCAGGACCGGCGTCCAGTACTTCTGGTCGTAAAGGTCGGTAAAGACGTAGGACGCCTTCGCCTTCGACGCGTCGACAAAGACGTCGCTGATCTCGAACGTGCCGTTATAGACCAGCGGCTCACCCATGGCGTAGCTCTCCAGGTACTCGCCCGCGTAGCTGTAGTAGTCGCAGAGGTAGACGACCACGTCGTCCTTCAGCAGGGTGTTCCCGGCTTTCGCGATGACCTCCACGGCCGCGTCTTCCTGCGCGTCACCGATCAGGACGGAGACATTGTTCCCGGCGACCCTGCGGATGACCGGGTCCTGGGACGCGGAGAGGGCGGAGAGGATGCTCTGGAGCCCTTTCTCGCTGATGGGCCTGTAGTCGGTCCGGATGCCCGAAAGCACGCCGTAGGGGTTCTTGTTGTCGAAGGTCAGGAGCAGGTTCGCAAGGAACGCCACCGTCATGGTCTCCGTATCCCGTTCGACGGCGGAATCCACCGCGAGGCCGTCCGCTTCCGGCGCGGCCACTTCACGGAAGATGAGCACCGGGATATAGCCGCGGATGGAGTAGTCCTTCCCGTCGTCCGTGGTGCCTTCATGGTAATACGCGACCGGCTGCCGGTTCACGGCGAGCCAGGTGCCGTTCCAGTCCCCGAGCAGGGCGCCTTCGTCCGAAAGGGTGAAGTTGTTGTCCAGGCCCAGGTCGATGTAGCCCTCGCCGTCGTCGATGAACACGTTCAGGTCGATGCTCTGGATCAGGCTCCAGTCGTCCTCGGTGAGCAGGATCTGGTTGATGTTGTCGGCGTTCTTCGCCCAGACGAGCCGGTCGGCGCTGAACATATGATCGTAAATGTAGGACACGGTCCGCCCGCTTCCCAGGAGGCTTCCGAAGGAGCCCAGGATCGAGGAAATGTCGGAGTAGCCCGACACATTGTTCGAATTCCCGGACAGGAGGCCCGACAGGATGGAGGACACCATGTCGGAGGACGTCGCGGCCGTACCGCCCGACTCATACCCCGGAATCAGGGAGGACAGGGCGGAAGAGGCGCCGCCGGTGGACGCCTGGCCCGCGGTCTGCAGCGTCGCGAACTGCTGGATGCACTTCGAATAGCTGCTGTCCATGCCGATGGCGCTGTAGGTCTTCACGGCGGTGTTCACATAGGACTTCTGCTTGTACGGGAAGTAAATGGACAGGCCGTACGCGTTCGTCATGTCGGTGGAGACTTTGTTGTACTTGACCGCGCCCAGGATCGCGTTCGCGAGGTTCCGCGCGTCCGCGGTGCCCAGACGGTTGCAGAGGTCCGTCAGGTCGACCTGGTCGATCTTGCTGGAGACGGCGAATTCCCGGGAGCCGCTGCGGGCCGCGGAGACCGTCTGGTAGGCGTCCCCGGTGATCAGGGCCGCGGTGGAATCCGCGAAGGCCTTCAGGGCGCCGGGGAGGGTGTAGGCGAGTTCCGCCAGGTCCACGACGGAGAGCGTCGCGGACTGCCCCCTGCACTCGGAAGCGCAGGTGGATACGAAATCGTCGCAGATGTTCTTCCCGATCTCAAGGGAAGACATGGACGTATTCGAGGAAAGCTTCGTCAGCCAGTTCGTGTAGTACCAGCCGATGCCGGGCTCCGTCTCTTCCGAGGCGATCATGTAGTCCGCGTAGCTGTCCAGCATGAGGCCGGTCTCCGCCGTGGCCATCAGGCACGCGTCGAAGCCGATGATGTCGAACTTCAGGCCGCGCGCGGCGCCGCTCGACGTGGCGGAATCCAGCGCCTGCTTGATGCCGGCGAGGCTCATGGAGCCCTTGGAGGGGTTCTTCTCGTCATAGCCGTAGCCGGAGAGGGAGCCGCCGCCGTGGTCCCAGAAGATCAGCATGTTCCGGTCGCCGATGTACCCGTTGTCCCCGCAGTACTTGATGAAGGAGGACAGCGTATCCGGGCTGACCATGGAACCGGAGCCCATATCGGCCTCCAGCACGCCGATCCGGCCGCTCTCGACTTTCAGGATCATATTTTTCGTGTTGCTGATCCCGTTCGTCTTCCATTTCTTGCAGCCGCCGGTGTAGACGATGATGTTGACCTTCCCGCTGATCGTGGCCGCCGCCATCTCCCGGAGGTCGTTCGTGGCCATGCCGTAGGAGGACTCCAGGTCGGTGCCGCACATGAAGACCATGATCGTGAACGTATCCGCCCCGCGTCCCTTCACGGTGACGTATTTATTCCGCGCGCCGAGGGCGACGCTGGTGTTCAGCGACCCGGTGTTGTTCGCGGAAGCCCAGCCCGTGGAGGTGGAGGACTGGCCGATGCTGTTCAGGATGGCCTGCAGCGAAGCGTTGGTGCTCGTCCCCGTGCCGCCCGGCTGTGTCGGTGCCGCCGTGGTCTGCGTGACCGGCGGGTTGTTGCTGCCGCCCCCGAACAGCGAGGAGAGGTCGAAACCGCCGAGCAGCCCAGAAAGGCCGCCGCCCCCGCCGAGGAGCACGAGCGCGATGATAATGATGATGGGGAGCATGCCGCCGCCCCCGGCCCTGTTCGGCGCGCCGTTCCCGGAACCGCCGGAAGGCCTGCCGTACCCGGAGCTTCCGGAACTCCCGGAACCGCCGGAAGGCCTGTCAGACCCGGAACTTCCGGAACTCCCGGATTCCTGGTCACTGTCTCTCCTCCCTGTACCCGTCCCTACGGGGCCGGAGCCGATGCCCTCACCCCACTTATGGACGTCTTTTCCCTGGCCGGTGATGTTCTCTTCCCGGCGCCTTGGTGTGTTAGCCATGGATTCTGTTCCTTTCTCACTTGCGTTGTCTGCGGTCATGACCCCTGTCACGTTCCGCCGCGCGTACGGCCGATGCCCGCCGCGCCTCCTGATCCTAGTATAGCAACTTTTTTGAAAATGTCCATAAAAAGATTGTGACAGTTTATTATCCCTCCCCGTCCGGGAAATAAAAATGCCTATCCCGCACATTCCGCGCTTTTAAAACGCGCCGGGATCTGGTACAATAGGGCCATCTTAAGAACCGGAAGGGAAAGGAGGCAACAGATGTCGCTTTTGGGATTTGGTGTGATTGCGTTTATTATTTATGTGGCGGTGAAGAAGAACGCCCAGGTGTCGCAGGACAGGGCCGCGGGGGTTTCCGTGAACGCCGGCGTGATCGATAAAAAGGAATATACCAGGGAAGCGCAGCGGCCTGCCGGGGACCTGTTCGGGACCGGTTACGAACCTGAGGAAATCGTCTGCAAGGTCACGTTCCAGGTGGAAGGCGGCTCGCGGATGACGTTCGAAGTGGACCGTTACGAATACGCGATCCTCTCGGAAGGGGATTACGGCGTCCTGTCCTACAACAGCGCGGGTTACCTGGGGTTCCGCAAGAACGGGAACATCCGCTGAAGCGCGGCGCACGCCGGGGGACGGACGGAAGCATAGGAAAGACACAGACAGAGAAGACTGCCCGCGGCCGGGTGTACCGGCCGCGGGCAGTCTTTCATATTCTCCGGGGCGTCAGATCGCTTTCCCCCAGGTCTCCACGGAATAGCGTTCCTTCTCCGTGATGATGCCGGTCCTCGAGAAGCCCTGCGCTTCCCAGAAGGCGTTCGCTTCTTCATTGTCCGTGACGCAGGTCAGGGAGAGGTAGTCATAGCCCTGCGCCTTCACGGCGGCCCGGACGTCCGCAATGATCTGGGAGCCGATGCCTTCCCCCTGCCGGTTCGCGTCCACCACGAACCAGCCGATGTAGGCGTCGTCCGGCTCCGGGTACCCCATCACGAGGTCCAGGACGGCGACCAGGCGGTCAAAGCCATAGAAGCCGACACAGTACTTCTTCGACGCGTGGGAGGCGTCCGCCGGCGGGTTCGTGATCACTTCGGTCAGCGCGGCCCGGCTCGGCCGGGTGCGCAGGTAGCGGTAATAGCGGCGGTTCTCGCGGCACAGGTTGAAGACGTCCGTAATATCGCCCTCATCCAGCCTGCGGACCGTGAATTCGGAAGAGAGCAGGGACAGGTCCAGGTCCGCCTTCTTCTTCGCGCTCTCCTCATAGACGATCGCGTCCCGGAACTGGGTCTCGTAAAGCTCCCGGTAGACGCCGCCCCTGGCGAGCAGTTCGTCATGCGAACCCTGCTCCGCGATGACGCCGCCCTTCACGACCAGGATGGAATCCGCCTTCAGGATCGTGGAGAGCCGGTGCGCGATCACGATGGACGTGCGGTTCTCCATCATCCGCTCCATGGCGTCCTGGATGGCCGCTTCGGAGATGGAGTCCAGCGCGGAGGTGGCTTCGTCCAGGATCAGGATCTTCGGGTCCTTCAGGATGACGCGCGCGATGGAGATGCGCTGCTTCTCGCCGCCGGAGAGCTTCAGCCCCCGGTTCCCGACCACGGTCTGGTAGCCGTCCGGCTGGCTGACGATGAATTCGTGGATCGACGCGGCCTTACAGGCGGCTTCGACTTCCTCCATCGTGGCGTCCTCGCGGGCATAGAGCAGGTTCTCCAGGATGGTGCCGTTGAAGAGGTACGTATCCTGCGTCACCATGCCGATGTTCTGGCGGAGGTAGGTCAGGTCCATGTCGCGGACGTCCACGCCGGCGATCCGGACCGCCCCCGCGTCCACATCGTACAGGCGGGGGATCAGGTTCACCACCGTGGATTTGCCGGAGCCGGACGGGCCGACCACCGCGAACATTTTCCCGCCGGGCACCTTAAAGTTCACGTCGGTCAGGATCGGGTTCCCTTCCTCATAGCTGAACGCCACGTGGTCGTACTCGATCTCCTGCTGTTCCATGGGCGGCTTCAGGCCGTTCTCCGGGGAAGTGATCGTGATCTCGCGGTCGAAATAGTCGAAGATGCGGGTGAACAGCGCCAGGGAACGCGTGAAGTCCACGTGGATGTTGACCAGGGATTCCACCGGCCTGTAGAGGCGGTTGACCAGGGCTACGGTCGCGGTGATGATACCGACGGTCAGCGTGGGGTCCACCGCCCGGACAATGATCAGGCCGCCCGCGAAGTAGATGAGGAGCGGGCCGATCTGCGTGAAAATGCCCATGATGACGCCGAACCATTTGCCGGAGCGCTGCTCCTTCAGCGAAAGCGCGGTGACTTCCTCGTTCAGGTTCACGAACGTCGCGTATTCCTGCTCCTCACGGGTAAATATTTTCGTGAGCAGGGAGCCGGAGACGGAAAGCGTCTCGTTGATCACCTGGTTCATCTCGTCCCGCTTCGACTGGGAGGCGGAGAGGAGCTGGTAGCGCTTCTGCCCGACGAACCGCGAGGGCAGCACGACGAGCGGGATGACGGCGATGCCTACCAGGGCGAGCTGCCAGTTCATGGAGAACAGGGCGACGAGGGTCGTGACCAGGGTCGCGATGTTCGACACGATGTTCGTCAGGGTCCCGCTGATGACGGAACTCACGCCGCTGATGTCCGTGTTCATGCGCGTGATGATGTCCCCCTGCTTCTCGGTCGTGAAGAACGAGTGGGGCATGCGCTGCAGATGGCGGTACATCTGGTTCTTCATGTCGTAAATGATCCGCTGGGAGATCCACGCGTTGATGTAGCTCTCCAGCACGCCGATGACGTGGGAGACGACCAGGGTCGCGAACGCGGCCAGCAGCAGCTGGATCAGGAGCGTCAGGTTTTTGTTTGTGATCGCGTCGTCGATGATCCGCCCGGTGATGATGGACGGCAGCAGGCCGATGGCCGCGGAGAGCAGGATCGCGATAAAGACAAACAGGAACTGGAGCCAGTAAGGCTTCAGGTAGGAGAGGATCCGGAAGATCAGCTCTTTGGTGATTTTCGGCATATTCGCCTTTTCTTCGTCGGTGAGGACCCCGCGGGGGCCGAGGGACCCGCCCATTCCCATTCCAGGAGGCATCGTCTGTTCCTTCTTTCTCTTTTATTTTTTGGTACTGCATCAGTCCGGATACGCCGTCGGGCATGTCCTTACACTTCCGGTACTGCATGAAAGCGGGAACGCCGGTCCGGGCGGAACCGTTTCCTTCCGTTGTTCCATGGACGGCGGGGTACTGTTCCCGGCGTGCCTTTGCGCGCCGCGGGCGCCCGTCCGTCCGGCGGCGTCACACGTCGAACAGGCTGCCGCCGATGAATTCCCTGAGGATCGAGTTGTGCGGCACGGTCTCCGACGGGATCGCCAGGAAATAGTCCAGGAATTTCAGGAGCCGCTTCGCCTCGATGTATTCGTCGCTGTCCTTCGGGACGCCGAAGAGCAGCGGTTCCGCGTACGGTTTCAGCACCGCGGCTTCGTAGATCAGCGCGGAGTTCATCATGACGTCCGCGCGCTCCTGGTACGGGAAAATGTTCTTCTCTTCCCCTGCGCGCACGCTCCGCCATCTCGAGATGGTTTCCTGCGCGGAATAGCCGCGCGTCGCGGCGTCCCTGCAGATCCTGCGGAGGAGCCGGACGTCGGAGGTGGGGATCCGGTTGTGCTCGTCGAGGTTCATGGACGTGAGCGCGCTGATGTAGATCCGGAACTTCCGTTCCTCGGGGATCCGGTAGGTCAGCCGCTCGTTCATGCAGTGGATGCCTTCGAGCACGATGATATTTTCCTTCGGGATCTTCACGGTCTTCCCCGTGGATTCGCGCTTCCCGGTCAGGAAATTATAGATGGGCGTCTCCACGGCCTCCCCCTCGGCAAGCGCGAGCAGGTCCTCGTTCAGCCGCTCGATGTCCACGCAGTCGATCGATTCGTAATCCGCATTGCCGAATTCGTCCAGCGGGTACTGGTCGCGGTTGAAGAAATAGTTGTCGCACTCCACGGGGCTCAGCCGCAGGCCCAGCGCGTTCAGCTGGATGGACAGGCGGTGGGAGAAGGAGGTCTTCCCGGAGGAGGACGGCCCCGCGATCAGGACGAACTTCCGGCCCGATTTCGCGATCTGCTCGGCGATATCGCCGATCTGCTTCTCCATGATGGCCTCCTGGAGGAGGATCAGGTCGTTCGCCTCGCCCCGGACAATGAGGTCGTTCAGGTTCCCCACGCTCCCGAGCCCGAGCTTCTCGTGCCAGTTCGCGCTCTCCTGCAGGATGCCGAACAGCTTCGGCTGCGGGACGTAGGGGCGCACTTTGCACGGGAGCTCCCTGGAAGGGGGCTGGAGGATAAAGCCCTGCGCGTACGGGAAGATCGCGAATTCCTTCAGGAACCCGGTGGAGGGCACCATATAGGTGTAGAAATAATCCTGGTATTCTTCCAGCGTATAGAAATTCGCCTGGGAAGAGCGGCGGTATTCGAAGACCTTCGCTTTATCGTACATGCCCTGCGCCTCGAAGCGGGAGATCGCTTCCCGGCAGCGGACGGTGCTCTTGACGAACGGGAGGTCCTGCGACACGAGGCTGCGCATCCGCTCCGCCACCTGGCCGATCAGGCGCTCCGGCACCGTATGGCCCTTCACATGGCAGTACAGGCCGTTCGAAACGGAGAAATCCAGGTAAATGGAGGAGGCGTATTCCGGCGCGATATCGCGGAAAGCCTTAATCATCAGGAAGACCAGGCTCCGTTCGTAGGTGAACGCGCCCGCCATCTCCGCGATGGTGACGAATTCCACGGCGCAGCCGTCTTCCGCGGTTTTATTGAGTTCACAGAGCCGCCCGTTGAGCTTGCCGAGGGTGATCAGGGCAGGGTAGCGGGGCTGCAGTTCTTTCGCGATGTCCAGCAGTTTCGTCCCGGCGGGACATTCGTACGGGGCGCCGGAAACCGTGATCCGGGCCATGGGTGCCGCACAGTCAGACATGGGGGTACCGTCCTTTCTTTCCTAAACGTTGTAGCTATATTACCATAGGGAGGGGGGCTTTTCAACCGGAAATCCGTAGGGAATCGGCGCTTTTGAAGTGGTATTTTCCCCGGAGCTGTGGTACAATCGGCAACAGAGGCGGGCCGGGGAGCCCCGGCCGCGGATCACAGTAACGGAAGAACAGGAGAAGCGATATGAACCGAATCGAAGCGGCTGCTCGGCTGATCTCCGCCTGGCGGGCATTCAGGAAGAACCACCCGAAATTCGGCCCCTTTATGCAGGCCGTGGAGGACGCCGGCGTACAGGAAGGCACCGTGATGGAGATGTCCTTCACGACCCCGGAAGGGAAGAACATTGCCACCAATATCCGGGTGCAGGCGGGAGACCTGCCGCTGTTTGAGATCCTGGGGGAAGTGCTGAAATAAGCCCGCGGGAAGCGGAAAACGGCAAAGAAGAGGGGGCGGCCCGCCGGGCCGCCCCCTCAGTGTATATGATTTGTTCAAAGCGCCTCCTCCTATGCCGGGCCGCCCGGCGGGATGAGGACGGTTCCGAGGTGCCTTTCACCGGATTCCCGTACAGAAAGCCTCCATGAACGGGAACTGCCGGTCAGTTCTCCGGCGCGACGTACGTGATGATGAAGGTGCCGGGGCCGCAGTGGGAGCAGATGACGCCGCCCGCGGTGGGGACCAGGACCTCCCGGAAGCGGTGCATGCCTTCGATCTTCTCCCGGACGGCGCGGACGATCTCCTCGTCACACGCGGCGGAATTGACGAATACCCTGGACGGCACGGCGTTCTCCAGGGCGGGCATCAGGTCGCGCACGTATTCATCGATCATGCGGGTCGTCCTGCCGCGGTAGCTCCGGCCGGTCGTCATGACGCCGTCGGTCACATTGATCCTGGGGTGGAGCTGCAGCATGCCGCCCAGCATGGCGGTGACGGCGTTGCAGCGCCCGCCGCGCGCCAGGTACACCAGCGTGTTCACGACGAAGCTGGTGCGGACGCGCGGGATCATCCGGCGGACTTCCCGGACAATGTCTTCCCGCGCCCATCCGGCGTTCGCAAGGTCGCACGCGGACAGGAGCAGGTGCGCGATCCCGGTCGACAGATTCCTGGAGTCGATGACCGAGATGCGGTCCTCCGCCTTCAGTTCCTTCGCCGCAAGGCACATGACGTTGTAGCTCGTGGAAATCTCGGAAGAGATGGACATGGCGATGATTTCATCGCCGGCGTCCAGGATTTTCTTAAAAAAGTCGAGCGTTTCGTAGAAGCCCGGCGCGGACGTCTTCGGGGTGGACTGATGGGTATCCGACCAGCGGAAAATCTCCTGCGGCGTGATGTCCACCGAATCCCTGTATTCCTGGTCCCCGAGAACCACATGGAGCGGTATGATGTGGATGTGATAGCGCTCAGCCAGTTCCCTGGAGAGATCCGCGGTGCTGTCGGAACAGACCTGAATCATGAATGGCCTCCTCTCAGCCTTTCGAAAACTTCTGCCGGTAATGCTCGATGCAGTGTTCGATGATTTTGACCGCCTCTTCGGCGCCGCCGAGTTCGTTGACAACGGTTTTCTTCCCTTCGAGGCTCTTGTAGTGCCGGAAGAAATGCTGCATTTCCTCAAAAATGTGGGCAGGCAGCTCGCAGATGTCCTTGTAACGCATATACGTGGGGTCCGCGTACGGGATGGCGATGATCTTCTCGTCCCCTTCGCCGTTGTCCTCCATCTTCATGACGCCGATGGGGTAGCAGCGGACAATGGTCATGGGCCGGATGGGCTCCGAACAGAGCACCAGCACGTCCAGGGGGTCGCGGTCGTCCCCGTACGTGCGGGGGATAAAACCGTAATTCATCGGGTAATGGGTCGCCGTGAACAGGACGCGGTCCAGGGCCAGCATGCCGGTCTCCTTATCCAGTTCGTACTTCACATGGCTGCCTTTCGTGATCTCTATGACCGCGATGAAATCCCGGGGAGAGATGCGTTTCTCGTCAATGTCGTGCCAGATATTCATGAATGCTCCGTTTCGCTGCAGGGCAGCCTGTGACGCGGTGTCAACACCACATCCTGATCAGGGCGTGGCCTGTCCCGTCCGCGCAGTCCGAGATCAGGACGTAATGGGACCCGTCTTCCTCCGCATACCGGAGCCTGATGGTCTCATCCGGGCGGATCTGGTGTTTATAAAGGACCTCCACGTCCGTAAAACGGTTCATGTCCGTGCCTTCGGGCAGCGCCATGGCGGCGAGCGAGAGGTAAACCGTATTGTGGACGTGCCGGTACATATCCGTCATCAGGGGGTTCACCGTGACGGCGGTTTCATGCGTAAAGTCGAAATCCTCCCGGAGCCTTCTGGAAAATGTGTATCCCGGGAAAACCCTGTGCGCCGTGTCCGGTTCATAGACCTTCAGGTCTTCTTCGGAGAGACGCAGGATCGCGCCGGTCCGGTGGTTCATGGCCAGCCAGCACGAAGTCGCGGCGGCAATGAGGCTGCCGGAGGCGTCATACACCTCAAAATCCCTGCTGAAGCGGAGGCCGGAGGCCCCGGTGGACCAGGTGCGCACCGTAATGATCTCCCGGAGGACCGGGCGCCGGATGACCCGGAGCCGCCAGTTCAGCACAAACCAGGCGAGATGGTCCTCCCGCCCCGAATCCACGCCGTGCCCCATCATGGCGCACTGGTCATACCCCGTATCCGACATGGCTTCCAGCAGGGCGGCGTCCGTCATCCGGAAACCGGATCCGACGTCCTGGAACCCCACCAGGAAATGCTGTTCCGTGATCAATGGCTGCCTCTCATTCCCGTCCCGGCGAACCGGGTCCGAATCCGCGGTGCGGGACCTCCCCGTATGGACGTTCCGGGCCCTGCCGGGCGGTCCCCGGCTGCGGTAACCCGTACGGAAAAACATCAAAAAAGGAGGTGTCCGCAGCACACCTCCCATACCATATCACATTTCCGCGGATTTGTCAGCATCTATTTGTGAAACTGTGCGTCCCGCGGACCGGATACGCCCGATTATTTCCCGTTTTCCTCCAGCATTTTAAGGAGCGCGGGGATGGTGGCCTCAAAGTCCACCCCGTACCAGGGGTTGTCCGGGTTCTTCAGCGTCTCGGCGATCGTGAGCGCCGTGTAGTCCGCGGCCGTTTTCAGCGCGGCGGCGCGGTCCATGCCGCGCACGAACGCGCCGGCCAGGACGCTGGAGAAAATATCGCCGGTGCCGTGGAAGGAAGCCGGGACCCGGTCGTTCTGGTAGACGAAGAAGGTGTCTTCCGCGGGATCATAACCCATGGCGCCCGTCTTCCCGGCACTCAGGGAGACGCCGGTCAGGATGGGGGTCTTCGTCCCGAGGGCCGCGATGGCGCGGAGCAGGTCCTTCACATAGTCTTCCGGATAGGACTCCAGGTACGGCTGCCCGGTCAGGAACGAGGCCTCGGTGATGTTCGGCACCGCGATGTCCGCGATCGCGCAGAGCTCCGCGTTCTTCTTCGCGTAATGCTCGTCAAACGCGGGGTAGAGGCGCCCGTTGTCCGCCATGGCGGGGTCGATGAAGACCAGCGTATCCTCCGTCCGGAATTCCCGGATGATCCCGATCACCGTATCGATCTCCTCCTCAGTCCCGAGGTACCCGGTATAGATCGCGTCGAAGCGGATGCCTTCGCTGCGCCAGTGGGCGGTGATGGGCGCCAGCTGGTCGGACAGGTCCTTGCAGGTAAAGCCTTTGAACATGGTGTGCGTGCTCAGGACGGCCGTGGGCAGGATCACCGTTTCGATCCCCATGGCCGACAGAAGCGGCAGGGCGACGGTCAGGGAGCATTTCCCGAAGCAGGAAATGTCCTGGATGGTCAGTATTCTCTTCATAATCACTCCGTTCCTCTCTTTCCCTCTTTTCACGGCGGCGTCCGTACAGCCGGTTGCTGTGTAACCCGCCGGTTCCCGCTGCCGGCACCCGGTGCCGGCATCCCGCAGGAAGCGTTCCCTCTTTGTATAAATGTCCGGGGATCCGGCGCCCGCTGCGGCTTGCTTTTCGGGTTGAAAAGGAGTATACTGGATAACTGGCAATATGAATAGCACCAATCCGTGCTTTTTTTATAAGACCAGATTGTTTGAAACGGCGCCGTTTCACGGAAAAAATATGCAGCAGATCTGTAAAAGGGGGATGATATGATCCATATAGAAAGGAGCCGGAAGGAGAGCGCGTACCTGCAGCTCTACCGCGGCCTGCGGGAAGAGATCGAAGAGGGGGCCCGGAAAGCCGGGAGCCGGCTGCCTTCCAGGCGGTCCATGGCGGAGGAGGCGGGGGTCAGCGTGATTACCGTCGACCACGCGTATGACATCCTGCAGGACGAGGGATACATTGTCGGCATCCCGAAGAGCGGGTACTACGTCTGCTTCGGCGCGGAGGCGGACGGCTGGCGGACACGGCTCCGGACGGAGCAGGCGCGCCCCGCCGCGGACCCGCCCATCCGGGACGCGCCGGAGGATTTCCCGTTCACCGTGCTTGCGCGGGTCATGCGGAACGTGCTGTCCGTGCAGGACCGGCGGATCCTCGCGAAATCCCCGGGCACCGGGATGGACGCGCTGAAGGAGACGCTTTCCCTGTACCTGATGCGGAGCCGCGGGATGCAGGCCGGGAAGGAACAGATCCTGATCGGCGCCGGCGCGGAGTACCTGTACGGGCTCGTGGCGCAGCTGTTCGGGCGGGACCGGCCGTACCTGACGGAATCACCCTGCTACGGGAAGATCACCGGCGTGTACCGCGCGTTCGGCGCGGAGGTCATCGGGCTCCCCATGGGGGACGAAGGGATCGATTCCGCGGCGCTGCGGCCGATGGACGCGGCGGTCCTCCACGTCACGCCTTACAACAGCTACCCGAGCGGCGTCACGGCGTCCGCGTCGAAGCGGCGCGAATACATCCGGTGGGCCGCGGAAAACCGGGTATACCTCGTGGAAGACGATTACGACTCGGAGTTCGCCGCGCCGTCCAGGCGGATCGATACGCTTTATTCCCAGGCGCCCGGCCGGGTGATCTATATCGGGACGTTTACCAAATCCCTTGCCCCGTCCATCCGGATGGCGTATATGGTGCTCCCGGAAGCGCTGGTGCCCCTTTTCGAAGAGAAGCTCGGGTTTTATTCCTGCACCGTGCCGGTGTACGACCAGCTGGTGCTGGAGGCGTTTATCCGGGAAGGGCACCTGGAACGGTATATCGCTTCCCGGAGGCGGAAAAACCGGAAGGAAGCGGGGAAGGGGGGCGGCGTCCGGGAGGCGCAGCCCTGAAACGCGCTTCGCGGGGGACGGCGCCCGGAATCGGGAAATGCGTGTCCCGGCGCCGGGGTTCAATGCGGTTCCGGCGTGGGGGCGTGTCCCGGCGCCCCCTGCATGGACCGGCTGAGGCCGTCCTTGCTTTTTCCGGGGTTTCGGATATAATGGAAAGCAGCCCGTCCCCGGTCCCTTCGGGACGGCGGGTGCGCGTCCGTCCCGAAGGAACCGGGACCGGGGACGCGCAGGAGGGAAGGAAGACATTTTACGGAGAGACCGAATATGAGTGCCGCATACACACAGGAACAGATCCATGGGATCGTAGACCGGCAGCGGGCGTTTTTCCGCACCGGGAAGACATTGGACCTTGCATACAGGGCCGATGCGCTGAAGAAACTGAAAAAAGCCGTGACGGCGCACCGGGAAATGCTTCAGGAAGCGCTTTTTGAAGACCTCGGGCGGAGCCCGGCGGAGGCCTACCTTTGCGACCTCGGGCCGGTGATCGTCGAAGTGAACGAGATCCTGCGCGGCCTGAAGAAATGGGCACGCCCGGAGCGCCATTTCAGCGGCCTCATGTGCTTCCCGAGCACGAAAACGAAGGTCTATAAGATGCCTTACGGCGTCACGCTGATCATCAGCCCGTTCAATTTCCCAATCCTCCTGACCCTCGGCGTCCTCGCGGCGTCCCTGAGCGGCGGGAATACGGCGGTCCTGAAGACCAGCTCGAAATCCGCGGCGAGCACCCGCGCGCTGAAAAAACTGGTCGCGGAGACCTTCCCGGAGGAATACGTGACCGTGGTCGACGGCGGCCACGACACGGCGGACCTGTGCCTGTCCGAGCGGTTCGACAAGATCTTCTACACAGGCTCCCCGGCGGTCGCGAAGCACGTGATGGAGATGGCTTCCCGGAACCTGACGCCGGTCGCGCTGGAGCTCGGCGGGGAGACCGGGAACTGGTGCGTCGTCCGGAAGGACGCCGACCTCCGGGACGCCGCCCGGAAGATCGCCTTTTTCAAGCTCTGCAACGCCGGGCAGATCTGCATCAACATAAACCAGGTCGCGGTGGCGGAAGAAGTCGCGCAGGACTTCCTCGAAGCGCTGAAGGCCGAGTTCGTCCGCCAGATCGGGGAACGGGCGGAGGAGAACGCCGAATACCCGAAGCTGATCACGGATGCCGTCTACGAAAAATGTGTCCGCCTGACGGAAGCCTTCCGGGACCGGGTGGTCTTCGGCGGGACCGGGGACCGGGAAACCCGCCGCTTTTCGCCGACGGTGATTTACCCGGTGGGGATGGACGAAGACATTGTCCGGCAGGAGCTGTTCTGCCCGCTGCTCCCGGTCGTGCCGTTCCCGGACGGGGAAGCGGACCGCCTGATGGACGTGGTCGCGGAACGGGAGCACCCGCTCGCCCTGTACGTCTTCACCTCAGACCGGAAATGGGCGGAAAAAGTCATGTCCACGCAGCAGTACGGCGGCGGCTGCATCAATGAAGTCTGCATCCACATGATGGTCAAGGGCGTCCCCTTCAACGGCACCGGGCATTCCGGCATGGGCGCGTACCACGGCGAATGGGGCTTCCGGGAATTCACGCACCCGCAGACCGTCCTGACCGGGCGGACGAAATGGAACCTCCCGCTCCGGGAGCATCCGTATACGGGCAGGGCAGGGGAATGGAAAATGCGGCTGCTGAAGCTGTTTGAACGGTAAAGGATGGTCAGAATGGAACAGGAACGCAGATACGGCGCCGTCCTCTTCGATATGGACGGGACATTGACGGATACGGAAAAATACCACCAGGAGGCCTTCCGGCAGGCCATCGTTTCGTGCGGGTACCCCATTAAGGAGGAGATTACGCTCTATCAGCGTTCCCTCGGGAAACCGTACGCGAAACGGCTGTTTTTACGGTGGTACGGGGCAGATTTCCCGTACCAGACGCTCCGCGCCCGCCACAATGCCTTCTTCGAGAAGATCGTGGAGGAACGCGGGGTCGAACTGAAACCCGGCGCGGAGGAACTGCTCCGGTGGCTGAAGGCGGAGGGCTACAGGATCGGGCTCGCGACGGCGAGCAGCGAGAAGCGCGCGGAGCAGTACCTGGCGCTGACCGGCGTGCGCCCGTATTTTGACTGCGTGTTCTGCGCAGAGAAGGTGAAGCGCGGCAAACCGGCGCCGGACCTCTATACCGCGGCGTGCAAGGCCATCGGCGTACCGCCTGAGCGGACGGTAGCCCTGGAGGACGCGCCGAACGGGATCCTGAGCGCGTTCACGGCGGGATGCGACGTCATCATGGTGCCGGACCTGACCCCGCCGGACGAGGAGCTCCGGTGGCGGCTGCTCGCGTGCGTGCCTTCGCTGGACCGGGTGCCGGCGGTGCTCCGGGGGGAGGGGACGGACTGACCGGCCTCCGGGGCGGCTGCGCGGCGTGACGGAAAGGACGGACGCGGCAGAAGCCCCGTTCCGGAGGACCGGGGTCGGCTTCCCGCCTGATCAAAAAAATTTTATTAAAAATTTTATAAAAAAGGCTTGACATCGGTTTCGTGGTGTGCTATATACATTAACGATATCGGTGGAAGAGCCGATTTTGACAAACGATGCTTGTGAAATGGATGTTCGAAACGGGACTGCCGCGGGAGCGGCACGACAGGACGGTACCTCTTGCAGGCGTCGTTTTTTTGTCCCCCTGAAACGGAAAAGGAGGGTGTACCTTGACAACAGAATACAGCGGATTCTTCAGGGAATGCAGGGAACGGCCGCGAAAAAAACAGCGGCTGTATATGAGACGTGTCCCGGGTCAGCCATCCGGGCACGGCACCATTTCACGGAGGTAAGTGCGTATGAAGGATTGCCTGATGTATCAGGCCGGAGGCAGCGGCATTTCGGATATCCGGAGCGTATGCCACACATTTTGCCCAGCCCATGCGGACCCCGGTTTTCTGCTGAAACGGGCGGACCACGCGGCGGACCGGTTCCTCCGCCTGTCGTCCCTGCTCCCCGCAGGCGCCCTCATGGGGCTGCAGGCGGAAGGAAAGGGCGGCGGGAAAGCGGAACTGTTCTTCTTCCACGGCGAAGGGACGGGTCTTTCCGGGGCGGACTACGACTGGGCCTTAAGCGGCTTCTGCCGTCTCGGGGAGGGGCATAGCGCCTTCCTGGCGGACCTGGCGGCCGGCGGGCGGACGGTGTATTATCTGGAACATCCGCGTGTGCCGGAACAGGACGGAAACCATCCCGGCGGCGAGGATTCCGGCAGACATCCGGACATGCCCTGGTGGCTGGCGGACGACCCGGAGTCATCCGTGATGGCCGGCTGGGTCGACATCCTGGAGCTGCTTGCGGGGACAGAGGCCGTGATCCGGGTGCTCCCGGAGTGCGGGGACGCCCCTTCCGGGCGGCACGCGGCAGTATTCCTCAGTTTTCCCGGGGAAATCCCCCTCCGGGTGCGCGCAGCCATAGCCGGCTGTTTCCCGGGGGCAAGGCTGCGCCACCTGGGCTGCCCGGCGCGTGGGGAGGGGACCGGCGGTACGGATGACCCTTACGAGCTGGCGCTGGAAAGCGTGTTCGGAGACGAATTCGACCCGTGCGGCCCGGCACCGGGCCATGTGTTCGCGGATGCGTTCGACCCGTTCGGCCCGGCACCGGAAGACCTGTTCGAAGATGAGTTTGGCCCTTACGGGCAGGCTCCGGAGCGGGTCTGCGGTGACGGAGACGGCCTTTGCGGCACGCTCCCGGGAAAGGCGCCTTGCACCACGGACGGCCCTTACGAACCGGGCACCGGGGACGGGGCGCTCTGTGTGAAAGGGCTGTTCCGGGCGGTGATCCTCCGCGAG
>JAGDAW010000042.1 GCA_017959345.1 Lachnospiraceae bacterium
GGCGCCGCGGAAGTCTCCATCCGCCACGCGCTCTATGAGCTGGACCGCGGGACGCTTACGTATGACTTCCCGCTCGGCGTCAGCAACGAGCCCAGGGGGATCCCGGAGGTCACCGTCCATACGGGCGATGTGCTCCTCGTGACGGAGACGGCGTCCTGATGACGGACGGGGGCGGCGCCCCGGCTCCGGACACGGTTTCCCGGCAGCGGGAGAATAAACTTTTTACTGAAACAGGATCCTGAAGACGAAAACACGTCTTCCGATACTTTTACGAAAGGGCCTGCCGGTATCCCCGGCAGGCCCTTCTCCGGACAGCGTATGTGTACGGTCTGTTACGCCTCTTCGTGATCGTCCGCCGCGTCACAGGCCTCCTCAACGGCATCCTTCACCGCTTCGGCAGCTTCTTCGAACGCTTCCCTGACTTCCTCCGCGGCGTCCTCCGCCACTTCCGCAAAGTCCGCTTCTTCCGCGTCTTCGTTCGAGAAGAATTCCGTCACCTTCGTCTTCACATTCTCATAGGTGTGCTGGACGTCTTCCACGACTTTGTCGACGGTCTTGAAAAGCTCCGGGTTCCCTTCCCTGAACGCCTCGTACTTCTCCGCGGCCTGCGTCTTCATCTCATCGATCTTCGCGGAGGTCTTCGCCTTATACTCTTCAAAGAGCGCCGCGGCCTTATCCCCGTATTCCTTAAACAGGCTCTCCGCCTTGTCCTTATACTCTTCGTACTTTCCGGAAACCTTCTCCTTCGTGGCGCTGATCTCATCCCCGTACCGGTTCATGACGACATCGCCCACCGCCTTCGCGGATTCCTTCGTGACGTCCCATGCCTTCTGGGCCGTCTCCTTCACCGTCTCCGCGGTCTGCTTCGCGGCTTCCTTCACCGTATCCATGTCGATAGAAGAATAGGTGCGGCTGACCGGCTCGCTCCCTTCCGCGTCCGCCTCACCGGGAACGGCTTTCCGGTTCGCAACTTCCTGGTATTTATTCAGGAACGTATAAACTGTGGCGCCGATCGCGCCCATCACCGCGCTGCCTAAAACAAAATTCGTCAGTTTTCCCATTTTCATTCTCCTTTCCCGGCGGATGAACGTCCATCACGCCTTTTTACGTCCGTCAGTATACCAGACGATTGTGAACAAACAAGGTTCAATATGTGAAAAAAATGTATTTTCCAAAAACCCGGGCGTCCGCGGGAAGCCCTTTCCCGAAACCGAACCGGACAGGGATCGTTCCGCCCCTGCCCGGTTCCGGTCATGCGTATGATGCGCCTTTAGAAAACGGCGCGGAATCCGCGTCCCTCCCGCGTCTTACTCGAGCTCGCTCGTACAGAACGGGCAGCGGGTCGCTTCGATATCGATCTCGGAGCGGCAGCGCGGGCAGATCTTCGTCGTGGGCGCGGGCTCTTCCTCTTCTTTCGGGTTCAGTTTCGCCTTGAGGTTGTCCTGCAGCTTCCGCGCGTGGTTGATGGCCTTCAGGACCAGGAACACGATCAGCGCGAAGATCAGGAACGTGAGGATGGCGCCGATGAACGCGCCGAACTTGATCGCGACCTGCGGCGAATCCGCCGAGGCGGTCGGGATCACGATCTTGAGGGAGTCATCCAGGCTGTCGACGCCCGGGATCAGGCCGATCAGCGGGTTCACGATGTTCGTCATAAAGGCGTTCACAAGGGTGGTGAAAGCGCCGGCAATGAGGACACCGATCGCCATGTCGATCATATTGCCCTTAAAAGCGAATTCCTTAAACTCTTCGATGAACTTTTTCATGTCTCTCCTTTCGGGGCAGCGGGTCCCGGATCCGTCCGGGCCGTCTGTCCGGTTCCTATTCTACACCGTTTTTTCATTTTTTCAAGTAGTTATCCGTAAATCCGTACAGGCGGCCGCGCCTGCCCCGGTTATGCCTTCGCGGGAAGGCGGAAACTGCTCTTCAGGGAGACGATCCGGTTGAAGACCGGTTTCCCGGGCTCGGAATCCTTCGGGTCCACCGCGAAGAACCCGTTCCGGACGAACTGGAAGCGCTCGTACGGCTTCGCGTCCGCGAGCGAAGGCTCCAGCACCGCGTCCGGGATCGTGACGAGGGAGTTCGGGTTCAGGTTCAGGGAGCCGTCTTCGTTGAAGCGGCCGTCTTCATTGACAATGTTTTCGTAGAGCCGCACCTCCGCGTGCGCCGCGGTCGCCGCGTTCACGAAATGGATGGTGCCCTTCACTTTCCGGCCGTCCGGCGCGTTCCCGCCCCTGGATTCCGGGTCGTACACCGCGTGGACCGCGAGGATTCGGCCGTCTTCCGCCTTTTCAACACCCGTGCAGGTCACGAGGTAGGCGTTCATCAAGCGGACTTCATTCCCGGGGAACATCCGGAAATACTTCTTCGGCGGCTCCTCCATAAAGTCGTCCGCCTCGATGTACAGTTCCCTGGAGAACGGGATCTCACGGCTCCCGAGTTCCGGGTTCTCGAGGTTGTTTTCCACGGGAAGGTACTCGGTCTGCCCTTCCGGATAGTTGTCGATGATGAGCTTCACCGGGTTCAGGACCGCCATCAGCCTGGGGCATTTCAGCTTCAGGTCTTCGCGGATGCAGTACTCCAGGAGGGCGTAATCCACGGAGGAATTCGCTTTCGCGACGCCGCAGAGCTCCACGAACAGCTTGATCGACTCCGGCGTGTAGCCCCGGCGCCGGAGCGCCGCGATCGTCACGAGCCTGGGGTCGTCCCAGCCGTCCACGATCCCTTTTTCGACCAGCTGCTTGATATAGCGCTTGCCGGTGATCACATTGGTCAGGTAGAGTTTCGCGAATTCGATCTGGCGCGGCGGGTTCTCGAACTCACACTCCCGCACCACCCAGTCATAGAGCGGCCGGTGGTCTTCGAACTCCAGCGTGCAGATGCTGTGCGTCACGCCCTCGATCGCGTCCTCAATGGGATGGGCAAAATCGTACATCGGGTAAATGCACCATTTGTCGCCGGTGTTGTGGTGGGTCATCCGGGCCACCCTGTAGATCACCGGGTCCCGCATGTTGATATTGGGGGACGCCATATCGATCTTCGCGCGGAGCACATGGGAGCCGTCTTCAAACGCGCCGGCCCGCATCGCCTCGAAAAGCCGCAGGTTCTCTTCCACGGAACGGTCCCTGTAAGGGCTGTCCTTCCCGGGCTCCGTCAGCGTGCCGCGGTATTCGCGGATCTCGTCGGCGGACAGGTCGCACACAAACGCCTTCCCTTTTTTGATCAGGAAAACCGCGCACTCGTACATCTTCTCGAAATAATCGGACGCGAAATACAGCCGGTCTTCCCAGTCCGCGCCGAGCCAGCGGATATCCTCGATGATGGATTCCACGTATTCGGTCTTCTCCTTCGTCGGGTTCGTGTCGTCGAAGCGGAGGTTGAATTTGCCATGGTATTTCTCCGCAAGGCCATAGTTCAGAAGCACCGACTTCGCGTGGCCGATGTGGAGATAGCCGTTCGGTTCCGGGGGAAACCGGGTTACGACGTGGTCATAAACCCCTTCTTCCAGATCCTTGTCAATGGCAAGTTCGATAAAATTTCTGGATACAGCCGTATTCTCGTCCATAGTGCGCATACTCCTTCTTTTTTCTCAGCACCGGGACGGCCAATGTGTCCGCGCGTCCCGCGTTCCGCGGCCGGGTGACGGCCGCTGCAGTTTTTTTGATCCATGTGTCCGCGGGAGGCCGCTGTACGGTCCCCGGGGATGGTTTCCCCGATCCGGCCGAGCGGTCTTCCGGTTCCTGTCTTCGTCTGGTCCCGGTTTCCCGGTCCCATCCCGGTTTCCGGTTCCTGTCCGGGTTCCCGGTTCCTGTCTTCGTCTGATCCCGGAAGCTCGGTTACACGGTCCTCCGGAACTTCTTCTCCATCTCCGCCCGGGTGATGGAA
>JAGDAW010000043.1 GCA_017959345.1 Lachnospiraceae bacterium
CGGCACGAACGAGACCAGCAACGGCAGAAGGACCACCACCACCCGGACCACCTATACGGTGCCGGTGACCTTCACTATCGAAGAAGGGGAAGAGACCACGGCGGAGAGCAACGTGAAGATCCGTGTAGAAGAGGGCTTCCTGCAATTCACCACCGACGGCGAGACCTGGACGAACCTGATCGCCATCGAGGAACTGAAGGCGCTCTTAAAGTAATTCGTATTACGGACTTAATCTCCATAAACGGGCGGGGGGGAGGAAACTCCCCTCCGCCTCATCGCATCGGAAAGCCCGGCGGATCACCGCCGGGCTTTGTTGGATAAAAGCAGGGTATAGGATCAGGACCTTCGCCCGAGGAACGCCGTAAACGCCTTCAGGAACTCTTTCTTCCGGTTCCGGGAGATGTGGACGGTGTTCCCGGCCACGGACACATCGTCCGAATAGATGGTCTCCACATAGCGGAGGTTGACGATGGCATAGGCGCTGACCCGGAAAAACCCCTTCCCGCTGAGCTCCTTCTCCCGTTCCTTCAGGGTCCCGTAAGCGGTGATGTCCCCCTTCGAAGTGTGATAAATCATGTCGTGGTTGTCGATCTCTATGTAATAGATATCGTTCTGGGGTACGACGACGGACTCCTCCTTCAGCCGGATGACCAGGCTGATGTCATCCGAATGCCGGGGGATCCTGGCCAGCGCCCGGCTGACTTTCATGGCGAAAGAGTAGCGGTTGACCGGTTTCAGGATAAAGTCCATGGCATCCACCTCATAGCCGGAGATGGCGAACTGGGCCAGGTTCGTCACAAAGATCAGGATCACGGACGGATCCTTCTCCCGCAGGGCCCTGGCGCAGTCCATGCCGGTCATGCCCGGCAGCTGGATGTCCATAAAGACGATGTCATAATCCGGCCGGTACCTGTCCAGGAACGGGATGCCCGAACCGAATTCCGTAATGTTGAAACGGTTTTCAGAGGTGCTTTCCAGGTAGGAGAGGCATTCCCGGATCCGGTCCCGGTCTTTCTGCTCGTCTTCAATGATCGCAATGGAGTAAAAATTCATTTCGGCCTCTTTCGGATAAGAAGGGCAGCGTCTGCCTTACACGGTGCGGTTTCCCGGGGGATTCACTCATTGATCAGGTAGATCCACAGGTCGAAGATCTCCCCGTCCGTAGAGCAGATCAGGTCACCCCCGTATTTCTCCGCCACGAGTTTCATGCTCTTCATACCGAACCCGTGATACCCTTCGGCGTCCGGCTTCGTGGTGACGGGCAGGCCGTTTTCGATCGAGATCGCGCCGGAATAATAGTTCGAAACCCGGACGTTCAGCATGTTCCCATGCTTCTCCGTCATGATGTCGATGACCCGCTTCTCGGGGTCTTCCACCTTGCGTACGGCTTCCACCGCGTTCTCCACCGCGTTGCCGAACAGGGAATAGACGTCCATGGCGCTCATGAAGCTTAAGTCGGCGCCGTTTCCCGTGTAGGTCAGGACAATGTTTTCCTCGCTCAGGCGGATCGTATTCTCCGAAAGCAGGACGTCCAGGGCTTCATTGCCCGTCTCATACCGGCTCCGGAACACCCGGACCGCGTCCTTGATCGCCGCCACGTCCTCCGGGGAGAGGTTCATGTCCCGCAGTTTGTGTTTCAGGTCGTGGTATTTGATATTGAAGGTCTCAATGGTTTTCTTGGAGGTCTCATACTGTTTCCGGTCCTCCTTCCACAGCAGGTTGACCGTCTGGTTTTCGTGCTGCAGTTCCACGGTCCTGGACAGGACCAGCTGGACGATCAGCGCCATCAGGCACGCGGCGATGGCGTAAAGCGACACGGTAACGGAACCGGAATCCTGGAAATAACCTGCCGCACGGGAGAGCCCGATGCAGATCACCACGATGCCGATGGAAATCGTATTGAAACGCATATCGACTTTCTTATAGCACTCGTGCCGGGCGGAGTAGAGACCGATGGTGAGCAGGAAGAAAAGGAAGAAGACGAGGTAAGGCGCCATGGCCGCGGCGAACCGCAGAAGCGGGATATCGGTATCGGTCCGGAGGAAGCTGAGGAGGCCGAATTTCCGCATGATCCGGATGCAGTGGTGGGCAATGTGCTGGACCGCGTACCCCGCGGAGCAGGAGGACACCAGCGCCGTCAGGGAGATTTTAAAACAGAACCCCATGGCCGCGATGCTCAGGGAGAACAGCGCGACATAGCGGAAAAGGGGATTCAGCTGGCCGGGCCAGTCAAAGGAGGGGAAAAAGTACGCCGCGACGATGCAGACGAGGATGGCGCCCGCAAAGCGGGGCCAGAAGAACGCCCTCTTATCCGAGGGATAAAGGAAAATGAGCTCGGCCAGAAGGATCTGGACCATAAACTGGACTTGTAAGATATCACCCATGGTGGCCTCCGATAGAACTGGTGGGGATGGGGGTGGGGGATGCCCCGGGCCTTCCGGACCGGTCATGGCCGCCCTCTGTACCAGTATACCATAACGCCCCCGAAAAGGGAACCCGGACCGGCGGAAAAAGCAGGGAAATACACATTTTTCCGCCAATTCCGGATCCTTTTCGGAAAGATGGAAAAAACCCTTGACTTTATTGCTTTAGTGTGGTAAAGTACAGGCCTATCCCAACAAAATGAGGTCAAAACAGGAATGGATACATTTCATACGGAAGAAGCCGGAAGACTGTTCAAAGCCATATCGCTCCTGAGTACGCCGGAGGAGTGCGCGGCATTCTTTGAGGATCTCTGTACCATTAAGGAAATACAGGATATGACCCTGCGGTTCGAAACCGCCATCGCGCTCTCGAAAGGCGCGAACTACCAGGATATTGCCCGCACGTGCGGCACCAGCACCGCGACGATCAGCCGCGTGAGCCGCTGCTACCACTACGGGCCGGGGGGATACCGGACCGCGATCGGGAAACTGTTCGAAGCCGCGGAAGAGGCGTCCCCGTAAAGGCGGGCGGCACCCGGCGGGCCGCATTGCCCTGGCCGGGCATCCCATGAAGGAGAGGAAAACACCGTGATTTTAGACGAAACCCTGTTTGAACCGGCGGAAAAATACGCGTATACGCTCCGGGCGCTTTATGACAGAGCGGGGTACCGGAAGTACGCCATGAGCAAATTCGAAGAGTATGAGCTTTACAGCCGCAACAAAGACTTCCTGATCTCCGACCACGTGATCACGTTTACGGATACGGACGGGAAGCTGATGGCGCTGAAGCCGGACGTGACGCTGTCCATCGTGAAAAGCACGGAGGACCGGCCCGGCACGCTGCAGAAGCTCTATTATACGGAAAATGTGTTCCGGGTGGGGAAGCGGACGAACACCTTCCGCGAACTGCTGCAGACCGGCCTGGAGTGCATCGGGGCCGTGGACGCGTCCTGCGTCCGGGAAGTGCTGGACCTGGCGGGCCGGAGCCTGGACGCCGCCTCCCCCGGGGCCGTGCTCGAACTGTCCCACCTCGGGATCCTGTCCAGGTGCCTGGACGCGCTGACGGGCAGCCGCGAAGTGAAGGACCGCCTGCTTCAGTGCGTGGACGAGAAGAACGTCCACGGCATCCGGGCGGTCGCGGCGGAGCAGGGCCTTGACCCGGACCTGACGGAAACACTGGCCGCGCTGGTGTCCCTGAACGGCACCGCGGAGGAAGTGATGCCGCGCCTTACGGCGCTCTGTGAGACGTTCTCCGCCGCGGAAGAGCGGGCGTTCCTGGAGGAAGCGCTCAGCGGGGCGCGGACGTCCGGGGCGCAGTTCCGCCTGAACTTCTCGCTGACCGGCGACATGGGCTATTATACCGGCCTCATTTTCAAGGGGTTCGTCCCCGGCGTGCCGGAGAGCGTGCTTTCGGGCGGCCAGTATGACGGGCTGATGCGGCGCATGGGGAAGGCTTCCCG
>JAGDAW010000044.1 GCA_017959345.1 Lachnospiraceae bacterium
AGCCCTGGGGGATTACCTGATCGTGGGCGTGACGAGCGACGATTTCGACAAACGCCGCGGGAAGATCAACAACCGCCAGTCCCTTGCGGAGCGCATGGCGGCGGTGGAGGCCACCGGGCTCGCGGACCTGGTGATCGTGGAAGAGTACGAGGGCCAGAAGATCGACGACATCCGGAAGTACGGCGCGGACATTTTCACCCTGGGCTCCGACTGGACCGGCCGGTTCGATTACCTGAAGGACTACTGCGAGGTCGTGTACCTGCCGCGGACGGAAGGGATCTCCAGCACGGAGCTGCGGAACGACCGGATGAACGTCCGGATCGGGCTTCTCGGCGAGACGGATTCCGAGCTGACGAGCATCCCCAAGTTCGAGCGGGAAGCGGGGTTCGTGCAGGGGCTGACGGTCTCCGGCACCTATGCGTCCGGGCAGGGGACGGGCACGGTCCCGGAGGACGTGGATGCGGTCTATATCGCCTCCCATCCTTCGAAGCACGCGGGACAGATCCGCGCCGCGCTGGAAGCCGGGAAGCATGTGCTCTGCGAGTCCCCCATTGCCCTGGACCGGGCGGAGGCATCTGCGCTGTTCTCCCTTGCGGAAGAGAAGGGCCTGGTCCTGATGGACGCGGTGAAGACCGCCTACGTGACGGCGTACGAGCGCCTGCTCCTGCTCATCAAGTCCGGCCGGATCGGGGACGTGGTCTCCGTGGACGCGGTCTGCACGAGCCTGAAGGACGTGGCGCACTATACGGAGGAGGACTTCGGGAAGAATTGGAATACCCTGACGGAATGGGGCCCGGTCGCGCTGCTCCCGGTCTTCCAGATCCTGGGCACCGGCTACACGGAGTGCCGGCTGGTGTCGAAAGTCCACCCCGGCCATCCGGATTTTGACCTGTTCTCGAAGATCGAATTCGTCTACCCCGGCGCCGTGGCGTCGGTCCGGATCGGCAAAGCCGTGAAGTCCGAAGGCGAACTCGTGGTTTCCGGCACGAAAGGCTATATCATCGTCCCCGCGCCGTGGTGGAAGACGGACTATTTCGAGATCCGCTATGAAGACCCGGAAGAGAACCGCAGGTGCTTTTACCCCGTGGAAGGCGAGGGCATCCGCTATGAGATCGTCGCGTTCCTGAAGGCGGTCCGGGAGACGCTGGAAGCCCCGGGCGCCGCGGCAAATGTGCCCGCCGACGCGAAAAACACCGCCGGGAACACCCCGGAGGACGCGGGACACCCTTCACCCGGGCACGCCAGCATCAATATCCCGCGCGCCGTTTCGGAGGCGGTCTGCGGGATTATGGAGCGCTTCTACGGCGGGGCGTTCACCCGGATCCTCTGACGCCGCGAAAGGGCGTCCGGGCTTGACTTTTCCGGGTTTCTGTGTTAGGTTTACAGGGCAGGGGCGTTGTGTATGAATGTGACGCGCGGGGGCGCTGCCCCGCGCGGGAGAGGGATGCGTGCCATCCCGGATCCGGAGGTTTTCTGTGAGTGAGCGACACCTGAAAGGCTGGCTGAAGCACGGGGATTTCATTATCCTGGACATCCTGTGCATGGCGCTCAGTTTTTCAATTTCGTACTGGATCCGGTTCGGCTTCGGGAACCCGTTCGAGGAACAGACCATTCAGTTCCAGGCGGTGATTTTCTTCCTGAGCCAGCTTGTGATCATCTTATTCGGGAATAATTACGAAGGAATCCTTCGCCGCGGAAAATTGGAAGAATTTTTGGCGGTTTTTCGTTATATTCTGGAGATCCTGTTCGTCGGGCTGCTGTACCTGTTCATCACCCACAACACCATCGCCACGTCCCGTCTCCAGTTCGGCTATACGTCCGTCCTTTTCCTGGTCATCGACTACATTGTCCGCGGGCTGAACAAGTTCCGCATCATCCGGCTGAACACGTCGCGGGCGAACCAGCGCTCCGTCGTGCTGATGACGTCGGAAGAGCTGGTGGACGAGGCCATGCGGAACTTAAGCCGGGACGATGAATTCCAGGGCTTTTTCGTGTCCGCCATCGTCCTGATGAACGGGGAGAGCCCCGATTTCGTCTCGGATTACGGGGTCCCCGTGATGGTGTTCAACAAGGACGCCATCCAGCAGATCAGCCACAACTGGGTGGATGAGGTCTTCATCCTGCTGCCGGACGACCAGACGTTCCCTTTGGACGCCGTGGAGTATTTCCGGGAGATGGGCCTCACCATCAATTATACCGTCGCGTCCATCAACAACCGCCGCTGGAAATATTCGGAGATGCGGAAGCTCGGCTCCTACAACGTCATCACGACCAGCGTCCGGATGGCCGCCTACTGGGAGTTCGCCGTCAAGCGGATCATCGATATCCTGGGCGGCATCGTGGGCTGCATCCTGACCGGGATCCTGATCCTGATCATCGGCCCCATCATTTATATCAAGTCACCCGGCCCCATTTTCTTCGCGCAGGAGCGGGTCGGGAAGAACGGGAAGACTTTCCGGATGTATAAGTTCCGCAGCATGTACATGGACGCGGAAGCCCGGAAGGAAGCGCTGATGAAGGAGAACATGGCGAACGGGGCGATCATGTTCAAGATGGACGACGACCCCCGCATCATCGGGAGCGAGAAGAAGGATAAGAAAGGGCGGCCCTGCGGGATCGGGAACTTCATCCGGAATACGTCGCTGGACGAATTCCCCCAGTTTTTCAATGTGCTCATCGGGAACATGTCGCTTGTGGGCTGGCGCCCGGCGACGGTGGACGAATGGGAACGCTATGAACTGAAGCACCGGATCCGCGCCAGCATGAAGCCGGGCCTGACCGGCATGTGGCAGGTCAGCGGGCGGAGCGACGTGAAGGATTTCGATAAAGTCGTGGAGCTGGACCGCGAATACATGGAGAACTGGAGCCTGAAGCTGGATTTCAAGATCCTGCTGAAGACGGTGAAAGTGGTGCTGACGCGCCAGGGGGCGAAATAAATGACCGCCGGGGGCTATGTCAGGCACGTATTTATCATCGGCGCGAAGTCCGTCGGCCAGTACGGCGGGTATGAGACGTTCGTGGACCGGCTGACGGAACGCCACCGGGACGAACCGGCCATCCGCTACCACATTGCCTGTAAGGCGAACGGCGACGGCTGCATGGATGAGTCGAAACTGTCCGGGGTGACGGTGCTCGCCCGGGATGAGGACGGGGCCGTTTCGGAATTCCTTTATCACAATGCCCATATCTTCAAGATCCGCTGTCCGGGGATCGGGCCCGCCGTGGCCGTCTACTATGACCGGGCAGCGGTGCTTTACGCGCTTTCCTACTGTAAGGAACACGAGATCCACGCGCCGGTGTTCTATATCCTGACCTGCCGGATCGGGCTGTTCATCGACGGCCTGGTGAAGAAGATCCATGCGGCGGGCGGGACGTACATGCTGAATCCGGACGGCCACGAGTGGAAACGGGCCAAATGGCCGGCCCCGGTCCGGAAGTACTGGAAGTGGTCGGAGGGGAAGATGGTCCGCGCGGCGGACCTCGTGATCTGCGACTCCGTCCACATCGGGCAGTATATACGGGAGACGTACGGCCATCCCGCGACCACGTATATTTCCTACGGCGCGGATATGGTGCCGTCGGTCCTGAAGGACGATGACCCCGCATTTTCCGGGTGGCTCTCGGAGAACGGGCTGGAACCGGGGAACTATTACCTCGTCGTCGGCCGGTTCGTCCCGGAGAACAACTACGAAACGATGATCCGGGAATTCATGAAGTCCGGGACCCGGAAGAAGCTCGCGCTGGTCACGAACCTGAACGGGAAGCTCCGGAAAAAGCTGGAAGAGACGCTTCATTTCAGCGAAGACCCGCGCATCCGGTTCGCCGGGACTGTCTACGACCGGGAACTGCTGAAGAAGGTCCGCGAGCAGGCGTACGGGTACCTGCACGGGCACGAGGTCGGCGGGACGAACCCGAGCCTCCTGGAGGCGCTCTGGAGTACGAAACTGAACCTGCTGCTTTCCGTGTCCTTCAACCGGGAAGCGGGGCAGGACGCCGCCCTTTACTGGACGAAGGAAGAAGGTTCGCTTTCCGGGCTCATCGACCGGGCGGACCGGATGTCCGAAGAAGAGCGGGAAGAATATGACCGGCGTTCGAAGGAGCGGATCCGGGCGGCATACAGCTGGAGGCAGATCGCGGAGCAGTATAAGCGCTGCTTCCTGGAAGGCCGCGGGGACGCGGAAGCGTAACGGACGGCGGGAGACCGCGCGGCCGGGAGACGGCGCGCGAAGGGGATGGACCCCGGGAACCGATGGTATGGCGAGAATCTTATTTGTCCGGTCGACCCCCTATGACGAGGACCTGAACGGGTACAATGTGCAGGGCGCGGGCATCGCGAAAGCGTGCGTCCGGCTGGGGCACGACTGCGATTACCTGAATTTTCATAAAACCAGGGAAGAGACCGTGGACCTCTGTGAAGAGAACGGCCATAAGGCGCGGGTGATCTTCACGAAGCGCATCCGGCTCTTCCGGACCGGCCTGAATTTCGATGTGCTGAAGGACGCGTTCCTTTCGCGGTACGACATCGTCATCTGCAGGGAGTACAACCAGCTGATGACCCACCTGATCGCGAAGCGCCACCCGAACACGTCCATGTATTCCGGGCCGTATTATAATATGTTCATGGTGCCGTTCTTCTCGGGGATCTACGACGCCCTGTTTACGAAGAAGCTGGACCGGGAACTGAAGGGCAAGTTCGTGAAGTCCGAGCTCGCGAAGGAATACCTGGAGCAGAAGGGGTACACGGACCTGGTCGACCTGGGCGTCGGCCTGGACACGACCCGCTTCGAACATGTAGAATGCACGGAGTCCACCGCGAAGCTCGCGGATTATATGCGGGAGAACCGCTGTATCCTTTACGTCGGGACGCTGAGCGAGCGGAAGAACATCCCGCTGGTGCTCGGCTGCTTCCGGCGCGTCCTGGAGCGGCATCCGGACGTGAAGCTGGTGCTGGTCGGGAAGAGCGAACAGACGCTGAAAAACAAGCTGCTCGGGAAGAAGAACGAATCCTATTTCGAAGACCTGATGCGGGACGTCCCGGAAAATGTGCGGGCCTCCATCCTGCACGTCGAACGCGTCGACAACCCGCAGCTGAAGTTCATATACCCGCTGGCGAAAGCATTTGTCCTGCCTTCCCTGCTGGAGATCTTCGGGATGGTGCTGCTGGAGGCGCTGTATTTCGGCGCGCCTACGGTCACCAGCTGGCACGGCGGTTCCTCGACCCTGATGCGGGACGAGCGGTACGGGCAGGTGATCCGCGCGTTCGACCCGGACCGGTGGGCGGACGCCGTCTGCAGGTACCTGGAGAACCCGGGGTACGCGGCGGAAGTTTCGGAGAACGGGAAACGCCTGATTGCGGAATCGTTCACCTGGGACACCATTATGAAGAAGATGCTGGACTGCATCGCGAACGGGGGACGGGAGACGGCCTGAGTCTGTTCTGCGGCTTGGCGGGCGCATCCCGCGGCGGGTTATGAAGTTTGTATATGTGATTCTCCACTATAAAACCGAAGAGGACACCGCCGCGTGCGTCCGCTCGATTTTCGCTTCGGACAGCGAATCGGAGGTCGTCATCGTGGACAACTGTTCCGGGAACGGGAGCATGGAGAAGGTCGAGGAGACATTTTCCGGCATGCCCCGGGTCCATTTCCTGCGCAATGAGGAGAACCTCGGGTTCGCGGCGGGAAACAACCGGGGCTACGCGTACGCCCGGGATGTCCTGCACGCGGATTTCATCGCGGTTTCCAACAACGACATCGTCGTGGATACGGGGCAGTTCCCGGCGCGCGTCCTGGAACTGTATGACCGGGAACCGTTCCATGTGATGGGCCCGGACATCGTGTCCGCCGTGGACGGGGGGCACCAGAACCCCGCGGAGGAATCGTTCCGCACGGCGTTCCAGGTCCGGAAGGAGATCCTCCGGTACCGGTTCCTGCTGTTTTTAAGCCGGAGCGGCATCTACGACCTGGTGAAAAAGAACCGGGCCGTGCGGACGGGTTCCTCGAAGCGGGAGATCCCGGAGACGGTCACGGACAGCGTGATGCTCCACGGCTCCTTCGTCGTCTTTTCGAAGGATTTCGTCAGCCGGGAGCAGACCTGCTTCCGGGAGGGCACATTTCTTTACGTAGAAGAGGCCATCCTGAAGCGGTACTGCGACAGCCGGGGGTACCGGACGGTCTTTGACCCCTCCCTCCGGGTGCGCCATAAGGAGGACTCCGCCACACAGGCCCTGCGGCTGACGAACCGGGAACGCCGGGAGTTCGTGTATCGGAACATGATCCGGTCGCTCTCCGTCTATCTGGAGTACTTCCGGTAAGGGGCGGCGCGTCATCCGGCCGGCGGCGATGCCCGCGGGGCGTCCCGGCCTCCGGGCCAGAGGCCGCGCAGCCGGTTTTTCGAAAAATGCGTCCGGGAGACGGACGGGAGGACAGGCATCCGAATGGGAGAAATGAACCGGCCGACGGTTTCGGTGGTGATTCCCACCTACAACCGGGCGGGAAAGGTCGTCCGGGCCATACGAAGCGTCCTGGACCAGACGTATACGGATCTTGAAGTGATCGTCGTGGACGACGGGTCCACGGATGATACGGAAGCGGCCGTCCGGGGGATCGCCGACCCGAGGGTCCGGTATGTCCGGCAGGAGAACCGCGGCGCGTGCGCCGCGCGGAACCACGGGACGGCGCTGTGTACCGGCGCGTACATGGCGTTCCACGACAGTGACGACGTATGGCGCCCGGAGAAGCTTGAGAAAGAGATGCGCGTACTCCTTTCGGGGGAGGCGGACATTGTCTTCTGCAGGCTGGTCCGGCACTACCCGGACGGGACTACGCTTCAGAAGCCGGACTACGGACGCGAAGGCCCGGTGGACCCGGTCCGGAACCTGTTCGGGATCGGGACGCAGACGCTTGCGGGAAGGAGGGAAGTCTTCGCGGAGTTCCCGTTCGACCCGGCGTTCCCCCGGTTCCAGGAATTTGAAATGCTTTACCGGGCCGTTCAGAAGTACAGGCTTTACTGTGTGGACGAAGGCCTTGTGGATTACTATGTGGGCGAGGATTCGATCAGCAGCAATCCCGCGAAGCTTTACCGGGCGTGCGCACTCCTGACGGAGAAGCACCCGGAGCTCCCGGAGAAATACCCCGAAATGGGGAAGCGGATGGCGGAGAACCTGCTGGAAGCCGCCGTCCTGATGAAGAAAGCGGGCGGGGAAGGCGCCGCGGACTGCGTACGCCTTGCGCGCGCCTGCACGAAGAGTCCGAAACTCTTCCTGAAAGGAATCCTGGTCCGGGCGGGCGTATACACACTGCTCCGGAGATGACGGCCGCGCCACGCGGGAGGATATGGCAGCATGAGCTTTAAAAAGACGGACATTATCCTGTTCACAGGCTTTTTCCTCCTGCTGTTCGGGTATCTGCAGGGATCCATGTCCCTGGTCAGCAACGGGCTGAACTATGTGATGCTGATGGTAGCGGTCCTCCTGTTTTTCTGTTACGGGGTCCGGAAGAAGAGCATCGCTTTTGAGAAAGCGCCCATGGCGGCATGGTTCTGTATCCTCCTGCCCATGCTGAACCGGAATTACGACCTTGCGGCAGGCGATTTCGAGCCGCTGGTGCGGATGGGGCTGTTTTTCCTGCTGCTCCTCCTGCTGATCCGGGATACCGACTGGGCCGGAACCGCGTGGACCGTCATCCGCGTGTATACGGTCATACATTTCGCGCTGGGGCTGTTTTTCCTGCTCCGTCAGGACCTGCTTACCGAATACATCATCCCGCGGTTCCATATGTCGGAGACGACCCGCGGCCTGCTGGACTTTGCCATGAAGAGCGGGTATATGACCGGTATCTGCAACCATTACACCGTCATGGGCCTGTATATGGCGCTCGGCGTGGTCGCGTTCAGCGGCGTCCTGTACCGGGAGGGGCGGAAGAAGGTGACGGATTATCTGTGGCTGGCCGCGTTTATCGTGGGGCTTGCCATCACCGGTAAGCGCGGGCCGCTGGTCTTCGCGCTCCTTTCGCTGCTGATCGTCTGGATCCTGCTGATCGGGCGGAAAATGTCCCGGACAACCGTGAGAAGGGTGGTCCTGATCGCGTGTATCGGTGTCCTGCTGGTGATCGGGGCCTTTGTCGCGATCCCGCAGGTACAGAACCTGGCGGGAAGGTTTATGGAAAGCGACAGCTTTTCGGAGATCACGACAGGCCGGCCGGAGTTTTACTGGCGGCATGTCTACACCATGTTTACGCAGGACCCGCTGTTCGGGCGGGGCTGGAGGGCCTTCCGGGAGCTTTCCGTCACCGAATTCAACCGGAGGAACCGGACCGACGGCCATAACATTTACCTGCAGCTGCTCGGCGAAACCGGGATCTTCGGCTTCGTCCTGGTCATGGGCGCGGTCATCGCCACGCTCGTTGCCACATACCGGGCCATCCGGTATATCATGAAGCACCGGCTGATGGAAGAGAAGAAGGCGGCGGTATTCGGGATTTCCCTTGCCTGGCAGGTGTTCTTCCTTCTTTACGGGCTGACGGAGAACGCGCTGTATGACGGCGCGTGCTTCTATCCGTATATGGTCAGCGCGGCTGCGGGCTGGGCGGCATACGTCCGCGTCCGGCATCATAAAGCCAGGCAGAAGAAAGACGGGCCGGGACCCGCGGTACCGCCGGATGCGGGGGGACCCATGGGGCAGGACCCGCAGGGGTACGGGAATCCGGCATGAATAAAATCAAAGCTTTACTCAAAAAATACAATGACATCCCGGTCGCCGCGAAAGCGGCCATCTGGTTCGTCTTCGCCAGCACCCTGCAGCGGGGGATCGCGGTCATCACGACGCCCATCTTTTCGCGGCTGATGACCCCGGAACAGTATGGGCAATACAACGTCTATAATTCATGGCTGAACATATTTACCATCCTGACCACGCTCCGGCTGAACTGGGAAGCGTTCAACAAGGGGATGAGCAAATATAAGGACGACCGCGACGGTTATACGTCCACCATGCAGACCATCACGTTCGTGATCACGGGCGTGCTGTTTCTCATCTACCTGCTCTTCCGGGAACGGGTCAACGCACTGACGGAACTGCCCACCTTCATCATGGTGGCCATGTTTGCCGAGCTCTTCGTGATGCCCGCGGTGGATTTCTGGTCCCTCCGGAAGCGGTATGAGTACCAGTACAGGCCGGTGGTCCTGAGGACGGTCATTTTCACGATCCTGAACGCCGCGATCGGCATCGCCGCGGTCTGGCTCTCGGACGAGAAGGGGTACGCGCGGATCCTGTCCTGTACGCTGGTGAACTTCTGTTTCGGCGTCATGCTGTTCGTCTACAACCGACGCAAAGGGAAAATCTGGTTCAGGATGGAATACGCGGTCTTCGCGATTTCCTTTGTGCTGCCGCTGGTCCTGCACTATTTCTCCCAGTATGTGCTGGACCAGTTTGACCGGATCATGATCCAGAAAATGGTGGGGCTTTCGGCGGCCGGCGTCTACGGCGTCGCCTATAACGCGGGCATGCTGCTGAAGATCCTGACGTCCAGCATCCGGAACGCGCTGATCCCATGGCAGTATGACCGGCTGGAGAAGCGGAAGTTCCGGGAACTGGACGACGTGCTGTTCCTTGTTTTCCTGCTGGTGGCGGTCTGCATGCTGCTGTTCACGGCGTTCGCCCCGGAACTGATGATGATCCTGGCCGATGAAGCGTACCTGGAAGCGACGTATGTCATCCCGCCGGTCACCATGGGGCTGTTTTTCTGCTTCATGTACACGGTCATCGCGAACGTGGAGTTCTTCTATGACCAGACGAAATACACCATCTTCGTGTCCATGTCCGGGGCCGTGCTGAACATTGTCCTGAACTATTTCGGCATTAAGTATTTCGGCTATATCGCGGCGGCTTATACCACGCTGTTCTGCTATATCTATTTTGCGGTGGTGCATTATATTTACATGAGCATCTGCGTCCGGAAAGCGATCGGGGTCCGGCGGGTCTTCGATTTCAGGCGGATTTCCCTGCTGTCCGCGGGGTTCCTCGTCATCGGAATTGCGATGATTCTTCTTTACAATCACAGCATTTTCAGATATACTGTGATTGTGGCGGCGTGTGTCCTCCTGTACCTGAACCGGAAGCGGTTTACGGAGACCATTTCCCAGGTCCGCAGCGTGAAGCGCGGGAAGCGGGAATCGGAGCCGGTCACGGATGAGCCGGACGCCGCGGAAGCGTACCGGGAGACGGAAGAGACGTCCGGGGCGCCGGAATAATCGTTTTTGAGAGACCAAAGCGGCCGGATACGGGCATCCGCATGCCCGGGGGAGGGACCGCCGGGACAGGGCTTATGCGTAAAGAACTGACCATACGGGAGATCCAGGCGGTTTCCCTTGAAATCCTGAAAGCCGTCACGGATGTCTGCGAGACGCTGGGGCTCCGTTACGCCCTGATCTACGGCACCCTGATCGGCGCCGTGCGCCACCACGGGTATATCCCTTGGGACGACGACGTGGACATAATGATGCCGAGGCCGGATTATGACCGGCTGACGGCATACCTTGCGGCGCATAAACTCCCGAACCTGACGCTTTTCAACCGCCAGACGTGTCCGGCGTACCCATACACGATCAGCCGCGTCTCGGATGACCGTTACATCCTGGAGATGGAAAATGAAGCCTCCGTAGGCATGGGCGTCTTCATCGACATCTACCCGTACGACGGGCTGGGCGCCACCCGCGAGGAGGCGGTCCGGTTCGGGCTGAAGGGCGACCGGCTGTCTTCGCTCTGCTACCAGGCGAGCCGGAAGCATTTTGCCATGGAGACGACCACGTCCCCGTTCCGCAAGCTCCTGAAGTTCCCGGTGTTCCTGTTTTCGAAGCTGCTCGGGAAGGATTTCTTTCAGGACCGTCTGGAGAAGCTGGCAGGCGTGAAGGACTACGACAGCAGCGCGTAC
>JAGDAW010000045.1 GCA_017959345.1 Lachnospiraceae bacterium
GGCCGAGCGGCTGGATCTCTTCGTCGTAGCCGTAGTCGCAGTTCTCGCAGTGATAATGCTCTGTCCCGGCTTCCGTACAGGTGGGCGGCACCGCCGTCTCGTGGACGATCACATGGTCGACCATGGGGATCTCTTCGTCATAACCGTAGTCGCAGTTCTCACAGTGATAATGTTCCGTACCGGGCGCGGTACAGGTAGCGGGCACCGCCGTCTCGTGTACGATCACATGGTCGATCATCGGGATCTCTTCGTCATAACCTTCGTAATCACAGTTCTCGCAGTACTAATGCTCTGTGCCGGGGGCGCTGCAGGTGGCAGGCACCGTCGTCCTGTGCGTGATCACATGGTCGAGCATGGGGATCTCTTCGTCGTATCCTTCGTAATCACAGTTTTCGCAGTAATAATGCTCCGTGCCGGGGGCGCTGCAGGTGGCAGGCACCGTCGTCCTGTGTACGATCGTGTGGCCGACGGCCACAAGGACCGTGTCATACTCATAATCGCAGCGTGAGCACTGATAGTGTTCGGTCCCGTCTTCCGTACAGGTCGGATATTTGGAAATGAAATGGCCCAGGGCATGGCCCAGCGGCTCAATGAAATCGTCCATTTTTGTGAATCCGCAGTCCCGGCATTTGTAGACGGTGTATCCCTGCTCCGTACAGGTGGCACGCTGAGTGTAGTCCCGGGTGAAATCATGTTCATGCGACGCAGAGTAATTTCCCAGCGTTATCACAAATTTTCCTGTGCCGTAACCGTATAACCGGACCCTGTAATAATAGGTCTTCCCGGCTTCCAGATAATACACCAGGGAAAACTGGTTGTCCTCGCCGCCGTCGTCATCCGTTTTCAGCTCGGAAAACGACGAATCCAACAACGTTGCGTACGTGTCTGTGTGCGTGTCGCCGTAGGGGGAAGAAGTCAGTATGTAGACAGCATTCGCAGAAGGCGTAAAGGAATACTCCAGCACATTATAATTCGCGTCGATCGGGACCGTCACCGGTGTGTTGAGCGTCAGTACACCCGCATCCGTGATCAGCTTATCTTCCATGCGGAAGGTGCCTGTCCCGCTCATGCTGCTGCTGGACAGCTCGAACTCAAATATGTATGTGTGCCCGGTATCCAGGGTAAAACGGTTGTTTGAGCTGGTGTTTACATAATGCTTGCTGCCGTCTTCGTCCAAATAATAGATCTGCTTTATGTTTAAAGCGCCATCATATGTATAAATATACACCATGTTCCTGACCGGTGTATAGCGGAGCATATGGATTTCAGACGGTGAAGCAAATGTGATCGTGTGATCGGTGGACAGCTGTAAAAGCCCGTCATCCACGACGGACTGACGGAGGATCGTAAGGGTATTCGTCGCGGCCGTTTCGGAAGCGTGGATCTTCAGGGTACAGACTTCGCCCTTGGTCATCACATCGAAATAGGTATACCCTGTGGAAAAAATATTATGGGAGCTGCTGCCTTTGTGTTCAATATCCGCCGTTACATGGTCCGGACCGGAGAAACAGAAGTAATACGGGCCGTCTTCCTCCGGTATAAAGGTATAAGTGTCCACCCGGCCGGCAGGAACCGTTATGGTCTTCGGGGTGGTTACGGTCAGCGCGCCCTGGTCGGAAGCGGTCCATTTCACGACTTTGATGTTAAACGAACCGGTCCTGCTTGAAGCGTAATACCAGTACTGGAGACGATAGGTCTTCCCGCCTTCCAGTTCCGTATAAACACAGAAATTATTGCGGTTGGGCGCTGAGCCGAACCCATAACCGTCGTCGTTCTCTTGAATCTTTTCGCCTTCGGAATCCAGAATCGCACCGACGGTGTCGTAGTTTTCGTCCAGGGAAACGAATGCGTACAGACCGTCCTCGGCCGGCGTGAATTCCACATAATGGACGCCTCCTTCGTCGGAGATCGTCACCGTCTTCGTCTCATTGAGTGCGATCGTGCCTTCCTTAACCGGGTCGTCCGCATAGGAAACGACGGGGGAGAAGAGGATGCCCAGTGCAAGAAGCAGCGGGAATAAGACCAGCAGAAGTTTTTTCACGTAAATACCTCCTTTCAGATGTCAATGATGGGAAACGTGAAAGACTGCCGTGCGCCGCGGGGCGCGTCTGCAGGATGCCCGCGGCACGGAAAGCCCGTCCCGGGAGGCGGAAATGCCGCTTCCGGCGCGGAAATGTGTCGTGCAGCGTATATAGCTGTGTTTATTATAAACGAACGGGGAGGAGAATTCAAGGTTTTCAGACGCGGACGAAGCATTTTCGTCCGGGAGGGCTGGGGGTTGGCCCGCTGGCCGGTCTCCGATGACCGCCGCCTCACAGGAAAGTTTATCTGTGGCCCGGGGTTGGTCCGCAGGACGGTCGTCCGGGGTTCGCCGCCGCTTCACAGGAAAGATTGTCTGTGGTCCGCAGGCCGGTCATCCGGGGTTCGCCGCCGCACGGGTCCGTGATCTGTATGGTGCGGAGCCCCCTCGCTCAGTCCTTCCTGAGGTGCACCGCGTTCCGGGCGCGCCGGCGCTGTTCGTCCTCCAGGGCCGCGTAATGTTTCCGCGTGGTGTTCACGTCCGAATGGCCGAGGACGTCCGCGACCAGGTAAATGTCCCCGGTCTCCTGGTACAGCGCGGTGCCGTATGTGGAGCGGAGCTTGTGCGGCGTGATGTTTTTCGAAGTCGTGACGGTCTGCGTGTATTTCTTGACCATATTTTCCACGGTCCGGACGCTCATCCGCTTCATCTGGGAAGAGAGGAAGAGCGCTTCCTCGTGGCCTTCGCAAGGCGTCATCTGCCGCCGTTCCTCCAGATACGCGCCCAGCGCTTCCTCCACCTCCTCGCCGAAATAGACCGTCACTTCCTTCCCGCCTTTCCGGTGGATGGAGATGCCCGAATTCTTGAAATCCACGTCCGAGAGATTCAGGCCGACGCATTCCGACACACGGATGCCGGTGCCGAGGAACAGGGACATCATGGCCATGTCGCGGATCTTCGACTTTTCGTGGAACGCCTGCTGTTTCTTCGTGAGGCCGGAGCCGGCTTCCACATGGTCCAGCAGCTCCGCGACCTCGTCCGCGTCCAGCCGGACAATGTTTTTCTCGTGCAGCTTCGGCATGGCGACCAGCTCCACGGGGTTGTACGTGATGCGCTCGCGCATGTAGAAATATTTGTAGAAGCTTCTTAAACTGGCCAGCTTGCGCTTGATGGCCTGGAGCTGGTTCGAGTGGATCTCCAGGTCGTTTCCCACATAAACCTTCACATAATCCAGGTATTCCTCGATGTCCGCGGGCCGGAGCTGCTCCAGTTCGCGCAGCGTGATCTCCCGGACGTCCTTATTTTTCAGCGCCGGGTTGGTCTCGTGCAGGAACTGGAAGAAGACGCGCAGGTCGTAGGCGTACGCGATGCGGGTCCTGGAGCTGGTATGCGGCTCGATGCCCCGGAAAAATTCCTTCGTGTAGGGCGGGAGCGCAGCGACCAGGTCCCGGAGGCGGACGGTATTCTTCAGGTCCTGTTCAACGTGGTATTTTCTTTCGGAAGCCATCGGGAAACTCCTTATCAATGTGATCCTTCCAGGGGGAAACCGCTGGTCCTGCACGGAAAACGATCCGTGCCCTGGATATGCGGAAAAGCGGGACGCGGGCGCGGGCGGGAACCCCGGAACGTGCCAAAGCCCGGTCAGCGCCGCAGGTCCGCCCAGTCCGGGATCCCGGACGTGCGGATCGCGTGCAGGAGGCGTTCGCGGGCGCCCGGGAAGCGCCGGTTCAGTTCGATCAGCAAGGCATTCATTTCCTCCCGCTGTGTTTTGCGGTCTTCCGGGCATGGGTTGCTTACAATTGGTAATTCCATCTCGGAAACGAAGCTCCGGACGGCGCCTTCCGGTATATACAGCATGGGCCGGATGATGTCGATCCGCCGGTCTTCGTACCGGGTCTTCGGCGCAAATGTGTAAATTCTGCCCTCATAAAGCCATGAAAGCATGAAGGTGGTCAGATAATCGTCCCTGTGGTGTCCAAGGGCTAATTTCGTGCAATTTAAGCGTTCTGCGGCGGCTGTGAGCGCGCCGCGCCGCATGTTCGCGCACAGGGAACACGGATGGTCCTCACGGCGGTGCTCAAAGACGATTTCCGCGATCCGCGTGCGTTCGATCACAAGCGGGACGCTGAGAGACGCTGTGAAATCCTCCAGAGGGGAAAAGTCCGCCCCGAATCCCGGATCGACGATCACAGCGCACAGGGAGAACGGGACCGGGTAAAAAGCCCGGAGTTTCGCGAGCCCGTAAAGCAGCGTCACCGAATCCTTGCCGCCGGAAAGGCCGACGGCGATGCGGTCGCCGGGATCGACCAGGCGGTATTCGTCGATGCATTTTCTTAAGTAAGACAAAAGCTTCTGGGTCTTCATAGGCAACGGGACGTACGGTGAAAAATGAAACCGCCATGCGGAGATTACGCGGCGTCCGCATGAAAAACGATGACAGGGACGCCGGAGGATACAAAAACATGCGCATTATGAAAAACGCGGACGCACGGAAATGTGCATAAGGATAGAATAAGAAAACATAAAAACCGCGTGGATGCGGCGGGGGCCCCTGGAAACGCACAGAAAAGCCCACAGAAGGGATTATAGCACAAAAGCGGCCGCATGACCAGTATTTTCGGTATATTTATTCGTTAAACTTGGGTTTTGCGAAGAAATGGATGTGCGGAAAAAGAGGGTCCGGAACGACCGTCCCCCTCTTTCGTTACACCCGCTCTGTCGGCGCGAGCCCCCGGATATGGTTCATCTGATCATCGGAAAGTCCCTGTTTCTGCAGGATGATGCCCTGGGTCTTCCCGACCATCAGGTACAGGTTCGTATCCGTCTCCAGGACTTTCTCGACCATCTCATAGCGGATGAAGGTCGTCCCGATCGGCGTGACCTGCCGGATGCCGGAACCCGTAAAAACGGACCGGACCTCACCGTCGCCGATCAGCTTGTTGTTCCGGTACGCCTTCTTCCAGAAATACCGGTTGACCAGCGGCGCGATCACCAGCGGATAAAGGATCCCGATCGCCGCGCAGATGATCCCTGCCGCCCACAGACGGTTCCAAAAACTGTAGAACGCCAGGAGGGCAAGCCAGATCGTGACCAGGATGTACATCACAAGGACCGACCGGCTTTTCTTCCGGAGCGTTTCGTTGAACCGGAGGTGTTCCTCCAGCGTATAGCGGTTTACCGCCTCAAATAAGACGTCACCCGTCTCCTGCGCTTCTGCGGCGTACGTACCGGCGCCGGCCGGTTCCGTGCCCGGGTATTGCGTGGATTCGCCCATCATGCCTCCTGAAATGATTCTGGATCGTGTGATTTTTATCCGGCAGCGAGTTGTTACTGGCGGGAAGTGCCGGTATGTCGTTTCCTCCATCCGGCAGCGACGCTGCTGCCGGCGGAAAGAACCTGTTTCGCGTTTCCTGCACCTAACAGTGCCTTTATCGCTCGGAAAGAACCGGTCGGTAATGTCCTCCATCCGGAAGCGCTGCTGTTTCTGGCGGAAGGTGCCCGGTCTGTCAATTCCTGTATCCGGCAGCGACGCTGTTGAAGGCGGAAAGAACCCGTTTCGCGTTTCCTCCATCCGGCAGTGCCTGTTTTAGCGGAAGTGACCCGTTCGGCTGCTTGCTCGATCCCGGCGGCAGGGCGCGTCTCCGCCCTTCTCCCCCGCCCC
>JAGDAW010000046.1 GCA_017959345.1 Lachnospiraceae bacterium
ATGAAGATGAGGACGCGTGCCCGATGGAATTGTACGGCCTCGATGACCTGGCGCACCGCTTTACCCTGGTGTATGATTTCGGGGAGGAGTGGACGTTTGACTGTAAGCTGTCCAGGAAGGAAGTGACCGTGGTTTCGGACGCGCAGGCGGTCTTCGAAAGCGGGACGGGGCTGGGCATCTGGGAGGACGACCTCGCCGGTTTCCGGGCGTATGTGAACGGCGAACTGGATCCGGAAGGCGGCAGCGTGGAGCTGGATGATAACGTGTACAGCCTGCCCTGGAACCTCGAAATGGAAAAATTCGGGGATTTCGACCGGCCGCTGAACCCGGATACGGAAAATGCGTACCTCAGCGAAGAATTTGCCAACAATATGATCGCCCTGTCGGGGATCGAAGACGCGGAAGAGGACGACGCGGAAGACGGGAAGCCGGACAACCTGGTCAGCCTGTTCCCGGATGACGACGAAGAACTCCCGTTTAACTGACCGGATATGGCGGAATACATTGAACTGAACGGCGCCGATGACCCGGCGCTGGCGGTCTACGCGCATCTGAACGAGGTGCAGCTGAAGACCATTTACGAACCCGATAAGAACGGCCTGTTCATCGCGGAGAGTCCGAATGTGATCCTCCGCGCGCTGGAAGCGGGCTACCGGCCGGAGTCCATGCTGATGGACCGCCGGCATGTGGAAGGGGCCGCGGCGGAAGTGATCCGCGAAGCGGAACGCGCCTTCCTCGCGCACCGGGACGGGACGAACCCGGAGAGCCGGGAAACGCCGGTGCGCATGGAGTCACCGGACGGCGGGACGCCGGTGCGGGAACCCGGGGAAATGCAGGTGCATCCGGAGTCACCGGACGGCGGGACGCCGGCGCGGGATCCCCGGGAAACGGCGGGCGGCTTCCCGGTCTATACGGGGGCGCCGGAACTGCTGAAGCGGATCACCGGTTTCGAACTGACCCGCGGCGTCCTGTGCGCCATGCGGCGGAAGCCCCTGCCTCCGCCGGAGGAAATACTGAAGGACGCGCGCCGGATCGCCGTCCTGGAAAATGTGCAGAACCCCACGAACGTGGGTGCCGTGTTCAGGAGTGCGGCAGCGCTCGGCATGGACGCGGTCCTCCTGACGCCCGGCTGCAGCGACCCGCTTTACCGGAGGGCCGCCCGGGTCAGCATGGGGACGGTATTCCAGGTCCCGTGGACGAAGATCTGCCGGACCCCGGACGAGTGGAAGGCCTGTGGGGTCAGCCGGCTGCACGGGTACGGGTTCACCACGGCGGCGCTCGCATTGAAAAAGGACGCGCGCCGGATCGGTGACCCGGTATTGAAGGAAGCGCCGAAGCTGGCGCTGCTCCTGGGCGCAGAAGGGGACGGGCTCGCCGCGGACACCGTCGCGGCGGCGGATTATTCCGTCATCATCCCCATGGCGCACGGGGTGGATTCGCTGAATGTGGCCGCCGCGAGTGCGGTGGCGTTCTATGAGATGACGCGGGGGTCTTAAGCAAAGGCTTCGGGCGCGCACCCGGTCTCCCGCAGATACACAGGAAAAAAGGGCCGCGGGCGGAATCATCCGCCCGCGGCCCTTTCACCGGACCTGCCGGCATAACCGGTCAGGCTTCCGTGGAATCCTGCGCACCTTCCTGCGCGTCCGTCTGTGCGTCCGCCTGCGCATCGCAGGGATTCGCCTTCCCGCACTTCCGGGCAGGCTCCCAGGAGGCGACCAGCTTCGACAGCAGCGCTTTCAGGGTCTCTTTCTCTTCATCGGTCAGCGCCGCGTAGGGATCCGGACGGCCGTGCTTCTGCTCCGCAAGGGCAGTGCCTTTCTCCGTCAGGGCAACGGTCACCTTCCTTCTGTCTTCGCCGTCCCGCTCCCGGACGATCAGTCCCTGGATCTCCATCTTCTTCAGGAGTTCGGACATGGAACCGGGCTGGATGTCCAGCAGGTGCTGGAGTTCGCGCTGGGACAGCTGCCCGCCGGCCAGCTTCAGGAGCTTCAGGACCCTGCGGGAGCCCCTCATGCTGCCGGGCATGACCTGCATGGCGCGGTTTACGCGGAACAGGAGCCCCGTGAGGCTGTCCGGTTCCGGGAAGAAGCGGAAGCCGCCGAAGGGGCCGCGGGGGCCGTGGAATTCCGGACCGCGGCCTTCAAAGCCGGGGCCGAAGCCCTTGTGGGGGCCGAATGCGCCCGCGGGACCGCGGAACCCGTGCATGCCGAAGCCTTCCTTCATCCCTTCAGGGCCGCGATGACAGCCGCGGAAACGGCCGCAGCCCTTCTTCATTTCGTTGTTGTCAAAGTTCTCGTTCATGTTCTTTTCATTCATTCCGTTCATTCTTCAGTTCTCCTTTCTCTGTTCAGTGAAGCAATCTGGCGCAGCGGCTGCGCCGGGCAACCGTACCGGGCGTCCGTCCGGTACCAGCCTGCAGAACCCGGTTTCCCCCTGCAGGACGCACGTGGGACGCCCCGGAAAAACACCGTAAATTCATTAGGTGCCTAAATAATAACATACCAAAATCCATATGTCAAGGTACCTAACTAAAAATTTTTTATTTTTTTTGCGCGATTCCGGAGGCTGCTGACGGCGGATGAAATGATGAGATCAATTAGAGAATCCGCCGGTTACGATGATAAACAAGGCGGGCATCTGGTATGATGTGAGACCTAAAGATGAGAATTATGTTAGAAAAACTAACAATAGGCGTTGACATTTCTAACGGGACGACGTATAATGATCTGGCTGGCATAGAAAGGAGGAGGAACTATGGCAAGTGCGCATGAAAGGATTAAGGAACTAAGGACCCAATTGCATTTATCTCAAGACTACGTTGCAAAGTTTCTGGGGATAAACAGATCAACCTACACTCAGATGGAGAACGGTAATCGAAAGGTACTGGCAGACGAAGTGGCGAAGTTAAGTGAATTGTTTGGGGTTACCACCGACAGCTTGCTTAATAAAAAAGAATTGAGCCAGCCAGCTGCGTTGTTTGCAAGAAGTTTTGAAAAGCTTGATGAGAGAGACCAGGCAGAAATTATGAATCTTATCAGGTTTAAGGAGCAGATGAAAGCACAGGGGATTGAGTAATGACATTTGGGACCGTAGTGAAACTGTATACTGATCCGGAGGAAATGGCCAAGGCTTATCTGGTAAAGTATTTTGGAAATCAGAAGATAGAATACCCTATAAATCCTTTTCAAATGTTAAAGGATGAGGGTATTCTGTTTTCGCTGAGGGATTTTAGAAAGCTGGAAGGTGTTTATATTCCGGCAACTTCTGAAGATGATGTTCCTATTGTAGGTATAAACGCGAACAGACCGATCACTCGCCAGCGGTTTACAGCTGCGCACGAACTCTGCCATCATTTTCGTGATGCGGATAAACAGATTTCGTGTCCTATCGGGGCTGAAACTGCTGCTGAAAGGTTTGCCGATGATTTTGCCGCGGCATTATTGATGCCTGTTAGTGAGCTAAAAGCTCAAGTGAACAAAAGAAGAAATAGTTCTCGCAACATTTCTTTTGATGATGTTTTGGAGATAGCAGATTATTTTGGGGTAAGCTTCCAAGCTTGTCTTTTCCGGATTGCATATTTAATACACGCCATCTCCGGTAATACTGAACCTAAAGCGCTTCTCAGGAGAGCCGGGGAGTATAAACCCGACAAGGAACGTAAGCGCCGTCATATGACGTATACAAAGCTATATGAGGGGCTTATAGACTGCTGTCAGGAACAACTTGCTTTTAAACCAACAGATTATGCCAGATATCTATTCCAAAATGATTATATCTATAATGACAGCAGGATGGAAGGCATGGATATCACACTGGAACAGGCTTCTGAAATCGTAACAGATCTTAGACTGAACATGCAGAATAGTGAATACTGTAACGAGGGAAATGAAGCGTTTCTATCTATCGCCGGGCATTATGATATGTACCGGGAAATATTTGCTGAACCTGTAAAAGAATCATTGGATGTATATTATCTCTTTGTTTTGAACAGGCTTCTGTTTTCACACTATCCCCATCCCGAATTTGGAGGATCTGCACGACAGAATAACACATTGGTACTCGGTTCTAAATTCGAGACAGTTGATTATCATGATATTTTTAATGAACTGGCAAAAGTAGATCTTCAGGTTAAAGACCTATTTTCAAGAAGATCCACAATACCGTTAAGCGAATACATCGAGCAGGCTGCACGTATTCATCACCGGATAACCGTGATACACCCGTTCCCAGAGGGGAATGGCAGAACATCGAGAGCTTTTTTGAATGTTCAGTTGGTTAGAGCAGGTATAACACCGATCTACATTAAAGTTGAAGACAGAAAGAAGTATATTGCTGCTTTGTCCAGAGCAGACCGACTTGGTGATTATGATGAACTATATGAGATGGTATATAAGCTGATAATCAGGTCGTATGTAGACCTTTGTAAGCAATAACAACTCATTTCAAATGAGACAGCTTCTTTTTACCAGGCCGCCCGGTCAGGCTTCTGTGGAATCCTGACCGGGCGGCTTGTGCGTCCTCCTCCTCGGGTCAGTCAAAGAACCCTATGGCGGGAAGGGCATCCCGGCATGATTCCAGCGCGCCGATCGCGGCGCTGACGCCCCGGACCACCGTTTCAGGCGGCAGGCAGGGCACGCCCGGCTTCGCCTGCGTCGTCAGGCAGGGCACGTGGATGAAACCGGCCCGCACGTCCGTATCGCGGAATGCGTGGAGCAGGGAATAGAGCAGGTCGTTGCAGACGTAGACGCCCGCGGAATAGGAGAGGGATACCGGGACGGAAGCCCCTTTTACAGCCTCGACAAGCGCTTTGACGGGAAGGGTGGAGAAATACGCGGCGGGCCCGCCGGGGATCACGGGCGTATCTTTCGGAAGGGCGCCCGCATTGTCCGGGATGCGGGCATCCCGGAGGTTGAGGCCCACCGCCTCGACCGAGAGGGAAGGCCGCCCTTCCGCCTGGCCCAGGCAGAGCACCGTGCGGGCGTCACAGGCACGCGCTTCCGCTTCCGCCATCCGCGCCGCGGTCCCGAATTCCACGGGAAGGACCCGTTTGTGGAGCCGGAAGGACCCGACGGCGTCCGGAAGCGCGCGAAGCACTTCGAGGGAAGCGTTCCGCGCATCTCCCCCGAACGGTTCAAATGCGGTCAGGAGCAGGGTCTTCATACCGGATCTCCGGCGGTTCTCCGCCCGCCGAGCAGGAGCGTCAGCAGGAAACCGACCACGAAACCGCAGAGGTGTCCCAGGTAATCCGTCCCATTTTCGCCGGGGATCAGGTTCAGCGCCGCCAGGATGCCGATCCGGATCAGGTAGCTCCGGCGCATCGCCTCCGGGATCCGCCCGCGCTGCAGGATAAACAGCGCGAGCGTGGAGCCGAGCAGGCCAAGAATGGCCCCGGAAGCGCCGACGGACCAGATGCCGCTGCCCATGAGGTGCCGGACCAGTTCGGTCAGGTAGCCGCCCAGGATCCCAGAAGCGAAATAGACCAGCCAGAATTTCCACGGCTCCTGCAGGGTCATATTCAGGTCCGCGATGAAGAACAGGAACAGCATGTTCATCACCAGGTGGCGGATGCCGCCGTGCAGGAACATGGCGGTCAGGATCCGGTAGTATTCGTGCAGGTCGAAGACGGTAAAGGCGTTCATCATCCCCGCGTTGTACCACGCAGGGAAAATGAGCCCGCAGATAAAGGCGGCCACATTGGCCGCGATCAGCAGGACCTGCGGATATCTCTTCAGGAATGCGGCAACGGTATTTCCGCCGGTCATAGACAGGTTCCTTTCCTTAACGCTCAGTCTTCAAACGGGAAATGATAGTCCAGTTTCAGCCGGTCGCGGAGGCCGGTCAGTTCCTTCTGGATGGCCTCGCCGACGGGTACGCCCTTGTCCTTGCGGTCCTGCCAGGCAAGCCATTCCTTCTCGCCGGCCGTGTAAATGCGTTCCTCGCCGGGCGCCTTCTCCGAAGCCCGGAGGCCGCGCAGGATCCCGCCCGCCGTCTCTTTGAAGGTGTCGAGCCCCATGAAGAATTCCGGGTTGATGACGAAGAAGAAATGGCCGAGCCGGTAGAAACGGTTGTGTCCTTCCGCGTCCTTGCCGGAGAGTTCCTTCATGAACGGCCCGCCCGCCAGCGCCGCCGACAGGATCTCCACGATGGTCGTGAAGCCGTAGCCCTTATAGCCGCCGGTCTCTTCGCCGAGGCCGCCGATGGAGAGCAGCGCGCAGTTGCCCGCACGCATTTCCTTCAGGATTTCCGCGGATTCCGTCATGGTGCCGCCGTCTTTCGTGACGACCAGGCCGGCCGGGGTCGGTTTCCCGGAACGGGCGTAGTATTCGATCTTCCCGTTCTGGACAATGGATGTCGCGCAGTCGAAATTGAACGGGAAATCCTCATCCGTCGGCATGGTAAATGTCAGCGGGTTCGTCCCCATCATGGGTTCCACGCCGAAGGTGGGCGCCACCGAGGGCCGCGCGTTCGTGCCGCTGATGCCGATCATGCCGGCTTTCTCCGCCATGGTGGTCCAGTACCCGGCGATGCCGTAGTGCGTGGAATTATAGATGGCGCCGCCGGCCATGCCGTACACCTTCGCCTTCTCGATCAGCTTCTCCATCATGCGGTAGCTCGCCACCATGCCCATGCCGTTGTTCGCGTCCATGACGACGGTGGTGGGGGTCTCCTTCACAATGTCGATCTTCGTCACCGGCAGCAGCGTGCCGTTGTCGATCCGGTCCAGGTAAATGGGCTTGAAGCGGTTGCAGCCGTGGCTCTCTATGCCGCGCCGGTCACTCTCCAGCAGCACGTCCGTGCAGATCGCGGCGTCTTCCTCCGGAACCCCGTATGCCATGAAGACGTCCTTCATAAAGCTTTCCATCTGCGTCCAGGACACATAAGGCCTTGTTTCTTTCTCCATATCGTATTGCTTGGTCCGGCTTCCCGCCGGACAGTCCTTTCTCCCGGCCTTGCCGGGTTTGTTATCTGTGTTTTTATGAGCGCGCCGCCCGGGTCATCCCGGGCAGGCAAACCGTGCCGGCGTCCGGCCTTCCGGCAGGCGCACCGTGTTTGCGGCGTGTTTTATTCCGGGCAGGCAAACCGCGCCGGCGTCCGGCCTTCCGGCCGACGCACCGGGTTTGCGGCGTGTTTTACTCCGGGTAGGCAAACCGCGCCGGCGTCCAGCCTTCCAGCACGCGCACCATCTCCGCCGCGCATGCCTTCGCGCCGGGGAGGTCATGCTCAAGGTAATTCCCGCATTCCTCGCGGCGGCTGCCGGGGATCTCCCCCTCAAAGCCCGCGATGAACGCGAACGACTCCTGCACCAGCCGGATGGCGTCCTCCGCCGTGACCGCGTCCCGCAGCAGCAGGTAGAAGCCGGTCCGGCAGCCCATGGGGCCGACGTAGATCACATTTTCCTTCCAGGCGCTGTTCCGGGCGTACGTCGCGAACAGGTGCTCGAACGTGTGCATGGCGCCCGTGCCCAGGTAGTCGCCCCCGTTCGGCTTCTTCATGCGGATGTCATACGTGACGATATCCCCGTCCGTCCGGGAAATGTACATGCCTTTTTCCAGCAGGTCGTGATTGACCGTGAAACTCGCGATTTTCTCCATATCGTCCGGGATGGGCCTCCTTTCAGGGTGCGGCGCCCGGCAGGCAGCCGGGACAGCCGGAATGCGTTCCGTACCCGCTATTATACACGATGGGGCGGGGAGTTTTCAAGGGAAAAGAGGGGTTATGCGCCGCCGGTGCGCGATCCGGAGAAACGTTCCTGCAGCAGCCGGAGTTTCTTCTCATAAGCCAGGAGGATGGCATCGAGCGGCGCGATCAGGCTGTCCAGGGCATAGATGGCCCTGAGTTCTTCTGGGGACGGTGCCCTGTCCGGGTCAAAGAGGCCCGGCATCGTCACATAATCCAGCAGCTGGGATTCCCTGCCGCGGAAGCTGTTGACCTCGATCTTCGTCAGGTCCTCCCGGCCCGCCTTGCCAGGCGCATCCCAGAACATGGAATTCCCGGAGTCGAAAATCGGCGCCATCGAGACAAAGCGGAGCGTCTCCGTATCGCGGAGCACCCCGAAATTATTGAGGTGCCGGTCTACGTTTGTGAGGACGAAATCGCTCAGGATCTGGTACTCCAGGAACGGCCTCGTGACGGACTCCGGCAAGCCATAGCGTTCACAGACGCGGATAAAATGCGCAAATACGGAGACCGCATTGTCCTTCTTTTCCGACTGGACCACGTCAATGGCGGGAATGAGCTCCAGCTTCTCGGAGCAGAAATCCTCGCAGATGCAGCCATATTGCCCGGATTCCGGCAGGCGGTAGGGCAGGTATTCGACAAAAGGCATCCGCCCCTGTTTCCTGTGCAGGAGCGTCGCTGCGACTTCATTCAGGCTTTCCTGGCTGTTCGCGCCGTGGTTTCCCTTGATCAGCATCCGTTTCCCCCCGGAAATGATCCAGGTCTTTTTCAGGTCGCCCTGGAGGGAAGAACCCGGCGAATAGGAAGAAGCCCGGACAGCCGGGAGCTCTTCCCCGGCCAGGGAGAAACTCAGCTTGCCCACGGGGTCACGGAAATCATTGGAAAACAGACTTACGTCCGGCCACGCCAGATCCGCCTGCGCGGGTTTGATCCAGTAGTGGTCGCTCAGGCTCAGACCGAGATTCCGCACCATATAAAGCTGCGGCGTCGGAAACCCCATCTGTTCCAGGAACCTCCGCACGACGCCCTGCGAGGCCGGAACCGCACGGCGCTGCCACCAGCGCCGCAGGTCGTCCACGGAGCCGCGTCCGCCCAGGGGCAGCAGTTCCGGCTGCGTTTTCGGTGAGACTCTCAGCATGGCGCCGGTCACATCGTCAATGGTTACCGAAGCGGCCACGTCGTTTTTATGCATCAGATAGTAGGCCTGTTCGCTCAAATAACCCACCTCCGTTCGAATTCCAGGTCTTCGATCGCCGCTTCCATCAGAAGGGCAGCGGCTTCCCGGACCCAGGGAAGCATTTTTTCGGTGATGATGGCCCGGAACGGGATGTAACGGGCCTCCCCGTCATAGACGAAGCAGATGCAGATCCGCCCGCCCCCGCACAGCCAGCGGCCATAGGTCCGGTGTTTCTCGGAATAGAAGCGCTGGGCGAGGATCGTATCGACGGAGACGTCGTTCTGCGGCATCAGTTCGGACGATTCCGCATCACTTACGTCCCACAGCAGTTCTTCCACCGAGCAGCCCAGTGCGCAGGAGAGCCGCAGGAGCGTATCCCCGCCCGCGGCGCCCAGTTTCTTGTGTCCCTGTTCGTAGTCCTGGAGGGAGCGGTAATTGACCCCGCTTTTTTCGGCAAGCTGCCGCTGGGTCAGCCCGCGGCGCTCGCGCAGCTTTTTCAGATACATGGTACCACCTCCTGGTGTTTATTATACGCGTTTGTGCGTATGCGTCAAGGGGGATTTTACAGGGGCAGGGATGAAAAGACGGTGTTCATCGGTGCCGGGGCACATCAGAAAAGTACTTTTCCCCGCAGATTTCTTTTGATTTTCTGTCGCTCCTGCGGTATAATACCCTTTAACACTTTTTTCGCGTTTTGACCGCAAACCCACCACAGGAGGACTGCCATGCACAGGGAAATCTTAATGGGCAACGAAGCCATCGCCCTCGGCGCCATCGCGGCGGGGGTGAACCTGGTCTCCGGGTATCCCGGGACCCCGTCCACGGAGGTGCTGGAGACCGCCGCCGCAAGGCGGACGGAAGATCTTTACGTCGAATGGTCCGTCAATGAGAAGGCGGCGCTGGAAGTGGCCGCGGGCGCCTCCTACGCCGGCGGGCGGGCGCTGGTGACCATGAAGCAGGTCGGGCTCAATGTCGCCTCCGACCCCCTGATGAGCCTCGAGTACGTGGGCGTCAAGGGCGGGCTTGTCCTGCTGGTCGCCGACGACCCGGGCCCCATTTCCTCCCAGACCGAGCAGGACACCCGGACTTTCGGCGCGTATTCGAAGGTGCCGGTCCTGGACCCTTCCTCCGTGGAAGAAGCCTACCGGATGGTGCAGGAGGCGTTCGTCCTGTCCGAGCGGTACGGGACGCCGGTCATCCTGCGCTCCACGACCAGGATCAGCCACGAGTACGCGGATCTGGACGTCCTGGATCCCGGGGAATACGTCCGGCACGTACCGGACGGGTTCGAGAAAGATCCGGGACGGTGGGTCATTTTCCCGGGGCTGTCCTATCGGAACCACCGGAAGATCGAGGAACGGAACGAAATGCTCCGGGACGTCCTTTCCGACTGGCCGTTCAACCGCATCCATCCGGCGACGGGCGGCAGATGCGCGGGGAAGCGGGCCGTCGCGACGCACGGCATCAGTTATATGTACGTCCGGGAGGCGATGGATCCCGGGAACGCGCCGAGGCTGATCAAAGTGTCCTCGCCGTACCCGTTCCCGGAGAAGCTGGCGCTGGAATTCCTGGAAGGCATGGAGGAAGTGCTGTGCGTCGAGGAGCTGGACCCGGTGATTGAGCGCGAGCTGACGTACATTGCCGGGAAATACGGGCTCAACGTCCGGATCCGCGGGAAATGTACGGGCGATGTGCCCTATAACGGCGAAAACTCCGTGGATTCCGTGAAAGCGGTCCTGGCGCGCTTCTTCGGGGAAACGCCCGCGAAGGCATGCGGGGAGGTCCCGGACATTTCGGATGCGCCGCCGCTGCCGGCCCGTCCGCCGGTCCTCTGCGCCGGCTGTCCGCACCGGGCTTCGTTCTATGCCGTCAAGCAGGCCATGAAAGGGAAGAAGGCGGTCTTTGCGGGAGACATCGGGTGCTATACGCTGGGCAACGGGCAGCCGCTCGAAATGGCGGACACCTGCCTCTGCATGGGCGCCGGATTCACGATCCCGCAGGGGATCCGGCGGATCGAGCCGGACATCCGCGCGTTCGGGTTCGTGGGGGATTCCACATTTTTCGCGTCGGGGATCACCGGCGTCGTGAACGCGTACTACAACCAGGCGGAGCTTACGCTCTGCGTGCTGGATAATTCGACTACCGCCATGACCGGCCACCAGCCCCACCCGGGCACCGGCCGCACGGTGATGGGGCAGGTGGTGGAGAAGGTCAGCATCGAGAACGTCCTGAGGGCGATCGGGCTGACGGTGGTGGAGACGGTGGACCCGTTTTCGGCGGAAGCGGTCGAAACGGTGAGACGGGTTTCGGAAGCGCCGGGGGTCAAGGCCGTTATTTTCCGGTCGCCGTGCATTTCCCTGTCGAGACCTACGAAAACCGCGCGGACCGATGCCGAAAGGTGCATCGGGTGCCTGCGCTGCATCCGGGAGCTTGGCTGTCCCGCCCTGGTGAAGACGGAAGACGGGGCGGTGATCGACGGTTCGCTCTGCACAGGCTGCGGGCTCTGCGTGAGCCTCTGCCCGGCCGGCGCCATATCCGTCACGGAAACGGGAGGGGACGCACATGTATAACAGCGTATTGCTCAGCGGTGTGGGCGGACAGGGCACCGTCCTTGCGTCGAAGCTGCTGTCCGCGGCGGCATTGAAGAAGGGTTTCCGGGTCCTGTCGGCGGAGACGATCGGGATGGCCCAGCGGGGCGGATCGGTCGTCAGCCACCTGAAAATGGGCACCGGCATGAGTTCCCCGCTGATCGGGCTGGGATGCGCGGACCTCATCCTGGGGTTTGAACCGGGGGAGACGGTCCGGGCGCTCCCGTACCTGAAGAAGGGCGGGGCGGTCGTGGTCAGCACCCGGCCGGTCGTGCCGCCGTCGGCGTCAAGGTCCGCGGCCCCGTACGATGCCGCGGCGATGGTGGAGTATCTGAAAAAGAAAGTGGAGCGCCTGTACATTGTCGATACGGACCGGGCGCTTTCGGACCTGGGATCCCCCAGGGTCCTCAATGTGGTGCTTCTGGGGACGGCGGTCCGAAGCCGTATCCTGGACATCACGCCGGACGAGGTCCGGGCGGCGATCCGGGCGCAGGTGAAGCCCGCGTACGTCGAACTGAACCTCAGGGCACTTGATTATACCGCAGGGAGGTAAGCCATGCACATCCAGGAGAAACAGATCCAAGCGATCAACACACAGATCCGGAACCTTGTCCGCGCCGGGAGCTTCTACGGGAAGAAGCTGGAAGCGGCCGGCATTACCAGGATCGAGACCGAAGAAGACTTCCTGAAGCTGCCGTTTTCCGAGAAGGCAGATCTGCGGGAGGCGTACCCCCTGGGGCTGATGACCGCCCCCGAAGAGGAGATCGTCCGGATCCATTCCTCCTCCGGGACGACCGGCCTTCCGGTGATCATCCCCTATACCGCGAAAGACGTGGATGACTGGGCCGTCATGTTCAAACGCTGCTACGAGATGGCGGGGATCACGAACAGGGACCGGATCCAGATCACCCCGGGCTACGGCCTGTGGACCGCGGGCATCGGGTTCCAGAACGGCGCCGAAAAGCTCGGCGCGATGGTCATCCCCATGGGTCCCGGGAATACGGACAAGCAGATCCAGATGATGATCGACCTGAAGAGCACCGTCCTCTGCGCCACCTCTTCCTACGCGCTGCTGCTGGCGGAAGAGATCGAGCGCCGCGGACTGAAGGACCGGATCTGCCTGAAGAAAGGCGTGATCGGGTCGGAGCGCTGGGGCGCAAGGATGCGGGCGCGCATCCAGGAGATCCTCGGCATCGAGCTCTATGACATTTACGGCCTGACGGAGATCTACGGCCCCGGCATCGGCATCAACTGCCCGCAGGAGACCGGGATCCACTACTGGGACGATTACATTTACATTGAAATCATCGACCCGGTCACCGGCGCGCCCGTACCGGACGGAGAGCCCGGCGAGATCGTGATCACGACGCTGGTGAAGGAAGGCGCCCCGCTGATCCGCTACCGGACGCACGACCTCTCCCGCATCCTGCCGGAGCCCTGCGCCTGCGGCAGCCCGTACCCGAGGCTGGACGTGATCTCCGGGCGGACCGACGATATGCTGAAGATCAAAGGCGTCAATGTGTTCCCCGCGCAGATCGAGGAAGTCCTCGCCGGATTCGAGGGACTCGGCAGCGAGTACCAGATCCGCATTTCCCATCTGGACGGGAAGGACACCATGCGCATCTACGCGGAGGCGGACGGCCATTATGAGTTCCGGGTGCTGGCGCAGGATGTGGCAGCCGCCGTCAAGAGCCGGATCGGGTTTACGCCCGTGGTCAATATCGTGGAGATCGGGATGCTGCCGAGGAGCGAGAAGAAGACGAAGCGGGTGATCGACGAGCGGTATGATTAATACCGGCGCCTGGCCGGACAATGCCTGGTCCGGCGGACCATATCCTTACACGGGACGCCGGCGAGGGCGCGAAATAGAACCTGACACACCGGAATGATCCGAAATTTGATACAGACCGGCAGCTCCGCCGGGGCTATTACAGAAAGGCGGAACACAAAAATGAATACAAAAAGCTACACCATTCGTGCGGAAAAAGAGGAGGATTACCGTGCAGTCGAAAACCTGGTCCGGGAGGCGTTCTGGAACGTCTACCGCCCGGGCTGCAGCGAGCATTATGTCATCCATACGCTGCGGGACGATCCCGCGTTCGTGAAGGAACTGGACGTCGTCATGGAGCAGGACGGGCGGCTGATCGGGCAGAATATGTTCATGCGGACGGTCATCGACGCCGACGACGGCCGGGTGGTGCCCGTGCTGACGATGGGCCCGATCTGCATCACCCCGGAACTCCAGCGCGAAGGCTACGGGAAAGCCCTGCTGGACGACTCCCTGGAGAAGGCGGCCGCGCTGGGCTATGGCGCGGTCCTGTTCGAGGGGAATATCGGGTTCTACGGAAACTGCGGGTTTGATTACGCAAGCCGGTTCGGCATCCGGTACCACGACCTCCCGGAAGGCGCGGACGCCTCGTTTTTCCTCTGCAGGGAACTGGCGCCCGGGTATCTGGACGGCGTCACCGGCATCTACCGGACGCCGCAGGGTTATTATGTGGATGACGCGGACGTGGAGGCGTTCGACCGGGATTTCCCGCCGAAACAGAA
>JAGDAW010000047.1 GCA_017959345.1 Lachnospiraceae bacterium
ACCGCAAGGGCCTGTATCCGGCGTCGGTGGATTTCACGACAGACCTGCATTCCATGGGCCAGTTCGTACAGGACGGGTCCCGTTCCATGTTCGAGACGGTGATCGACATCCAGTCTTCGAAGTCCACCGTGACCATCGAAGCGGAGCCCGTGGATCTGGACGGCCTGAACTACCTGACCGGCAAAGACATGGATTTCGTCAATGACTGCGCCCTGAAGGGCACGCTGCTTGCCCACATCGACGGCGATGTGCCGAACCTGATCGTCCATGTGAAGGACCAGACCGCATACACGCTCGGCCAGCTGTTCTATTTCTATGAGTTTGCCTGCGGCATCTCCGGCTACATCCTGGGCGTGAACCCGTTCAACCAGCCCGGTGTCGAGAGCTATAAGAAAAATATGTTCGCGCTGCTCGGGAAACCCGGGTTCGAAGAGGCCGGGAAGGCGCTCCGGGAGCGCCTGTAAGCGGGATTGGCCGGAGGCCCGGAGCACAGATGATTTTTGATACGCATGCCCACTATGACTCGGAACAGTTCGACGGGGACCGGGAAGCGGTCCTCGCCGCACTGAAGGAAGGCGGCGTCGGGCGGGTCGCGAATATCGCCGCGGACATCCCGTCCGTGGAGACCACATTTGCACTGGCCCGGACGTATGACCAGGTCTACGGCGTGCTGGGGATCCACCCGGACGGCGTGCCGGACATGGGTGAAGGGACGGTCGAACGGATCCGGGCGCTGGTCCGGGAAGACGGCGGGCGGAAGATCGTCGCCGTGGGGGAGATCGGCCTGGATTATTACCACCGGGACCACATCCCCAGGGAACTGCAGAAGAAATGGTTCGTCCGGCAGCTGGAACTCTCGGAGGAGCTGGGCCTCCCCGTGGTGATCCACTCGAGGGAAGCCGCGCAGGATACGTACGAGATCCTGAAGGCGTGCAGGACCGGGGACGGCTGCGGCATCATGCACTGCTATTCCTACAGCCGGGAGATGGCCGCCAGGTTCCTGGACCTCGGGTATTACATTGCCCTGGGCGGCGTGGTGACCTTTAAAAACGCGAGGGCCGCGAAGGAAGTGGCGGCCTATGTGCCGGAAGACCGGCTGCTGCTGGAGACCGACTGCCCGTACATGGCGCCGGTGCCGTACCGCGGCACCCGGAACGACTCGCGCCTCCTTCGGGAAGTCGTGAAGGCCGTCGCGGCGCTCCGCGGCGTATCCGAAGCGGAAGCGGAAGAGATGACGTGGCGGAACGCGAACCGGCTGTACCGGATCCCGGACTGAACACGGCAGCAGATGCGGGCAGGACAGCCGGGTCCCGCAGCGGGAGACAGCAGTGCCGAAACTTGTGGAACCGCAGAACACCGTCGGTGTCCTGAAGAAGTACAATTTTACATTCAGCAAGCGCTACGGGCAGAATTTCCTCGTGGATCCCCTGGTGCTTTCGAAGATCATCCGGGCGTCCGGCGTGGGGCCGGACGACGCGGTGCTGGAGATCGGCCCCGGGATCGGGACGCTGACGGAGGGCCTTTCGGAGGCCGCCGGGCACGTGTTCGCGGTGGAGATCGACAGCGCGCTGATCCCGATCCTGGAGGACACGCTCTCCGCCTGTGACAATGTGACCGTGATCCACGGCGATATCCTGAAGACGGACCTTCGCGCATTGTCGGAAGAGCAGGCGGGCGGGAAACCGTTCAAGGTCGTGGCGAACCTCCCGTACTATATCACGACGCCCATTATCCTGAAGCTGCTCCAGGAGGACCTGCCGGTCACCGTCATTACCGTGATGGTGCAGAAGGAAGTGGCGGAGCGGATGCAGGCGGGACCGGGTACGAAAGACTATGGGGCATTGTCCCTTGCGGTGCAGTATTACGCGGAGCCGTATCTCGCCGCAAATGTGCCCCAGAACTGCTTCATGCCCAGGCCGGACGTGGCGTCCGCGGTGATCCGCCTGACGAAACGGCAGGCCCCCGCGGTAGCGGTCCGGGACCCCGAGCAGATGTTCCGGATCATCCGCGCCAGCTTCAACCAGCGGCGGAAGACCCTGGTAAACGGGCTGAAGAACGCGGACAGCCTGGAGTATACGAAAGAGGAGCTGGAGCAGGCGTTCGCCCTGTGCGGGCTCGACCCCATGGTCCGTGGGGAGACGCTGACCCTGGAACGCTTCGCGGCCCTGTCGGACGCCCT
>JAGDAW010000048.1 GCA_017959345.1 Lachnospiraceae bacterium
TATCGGGTGCGACGTCATGTATCTCCGGCGGGAATCGTTCGCCGGGCTGACGCTTGAAGGGCTTCCGCGCGGGGAAGCCCGTCCGTTGACGGATGAGGAAGTCCGGCAGCTGGGGGAGAAGGCCCTGTAGCGGCCCGTGCGTATGCCCATACGGGACGGAGGTACTGACACTGAGGGCGGTGCCGGCCCTGACGGGGACCGCTTCCCATGTGCGCCGCATATCCCCGGGATCCGGGCAAACGGAATCCTTTTCCCGCATCTCCTTGACGGGAATCCCGGGATGCTGTACAATCAGGTCAAGGAGGAACGCTGTATGAGAAAACTCGCCTTGCCGGATGAGATCCTTCTGCAGATCGAGAAACCTTCCCGCTACGTCGGCGGGGAGTATAATTCCTATCACAAGGACCCGGACAGCGCCGCCGTCCGCGCGGTCTTCTGTTTCCCGGATGTCTATGACATCGCGACCGCGCATCTCGGCATGCAGATCATTTACGAACAGTTCAACCGGCGGCCGGACACCTGCTGTGACCGGCTGTATTCCCCGTGGTTTGATCTCGACCGGATCCTCCGGGAGCGGCACATCCCCCTGTTTGCGGTGGAATCCCAGCGTCCGGTGAAGGAATTTGACTTCCTGCTGATGACGCTGCAGTATGAAATGTGCTACACGAACATTTTACAGATCCTGGACCTCTCCGGGATCCCGTTTTATGCGAAGGACCGCGGTGACGGCGACCCGGTCGTGATCGGCGGCGGCCCGTGTACGTATAATCCGGAACCCATCGCGGACTTTTTCGATGTGTTCTATATCGGGGAGTCGGAGACGCAGTATGACCGGATGCTGGACCTGTACCGGGAGATGAAGGCCGCCGGCGCCTCCAGACAGGCGGTCCTGGAAGCCTTCGCGGGGATCCCGGGGTTCTATATCCCGCAGTTTTACGAAGTGACCTATAAAGAGGACGGCACGATCGCGTCGTTCACGCCCGTGAACCCGCATGCGCCGGCCGTGATCCGGAAAGAATACGTGAAGGACATGGGGGACGGGACGCTGCCGTATCCCCTGAAGCCCATTGTCCCGTATACCAGGGGCATGATGGACCGCGCGGTCCTGGAAGTCATGCGCGGCTGCATCCGCGGCTGCCGGTTCTGCCAGGCGGGCATGCTGTACCGGCCCACCCGGAAGCGTGATCTGGAGTTCCTGAAGCAGGCGGCGGTCACCATGCTGGAGTCCTCCGGCTATGAGGAGATCAACCTGAGTTCCCTGTCCACGAGCGATTACCGGGACCTGAAGGAACTGCTGGATTTCCTGATCCCGTACTGCGACGGGCGCCACATCAACATCGGGATCCCGTCCCTGAGGATCGACGCATTTTCGCTGGATGTGATGTCGAAAGTCCAGGACATCAAGAAGACGTCGCTGACGTTCGCCCCGGAAGCCGGCTCCCAGCGCCTCCGGGACATCATCAATAAAGGCCTCACCGAGGAGGAGATCCTCTCCGGCGCCGCGGAGGCGTTCCGGGGCGGCTGGAATAAGGTGAAGCTGTATTTCATGCTGGGACAGCCCTTCGAGACGGAGGAAGACGTGGAGGCGATCCCCGTCCTCGCGGATAAAATTGCCCGTGTCTACTACGAAACCGTGCCGAAGGAGGCGCGCCAGGGGAAAGTCCAGGTCCAGGTGTCGACTTCTTTCTTCGTGCCGAAGCCGTTTACCCCCTTCCAGTGGGCGCCCATGTGCCGGGAAGAGGCCTTTACGGCGAAGGCCATGAAGGTGAAGGACGGCGTCCGGGCGCAGCTGAACCGAAAATCGCTCCAGTACCATTACCACGCGGAGAACCAGACGGAGCTGGAAGGCCTGTTCGCGCGGGGGGACCGGCGGATCGCCCCGGCGATCGTCGAAGCGTACCGGCGCGGCTGCCTGTACGACGCCTGGTCCGAGTACCTGAAGTACGACGTGTGGATGGAAGTCCTGGACGAGCTCGGCATCGACCTTGCGTTCTATAATTACCGGGAGCGGGATCCGGAAGAGATCCTCCCGTGGGATTTCATCGACTGCGGCGTCACGAAACCGTTCCTGAAACGGGAATGGGCGCGGGCCCGCGCGGGCACGGTGACCCCGAACTGTCGGGAACAATGTGCGGGCTGCGGGTTCGCCTGTTACGCGGGAGGGATGGCGCCATGATGATCCGTCTTAAATTCAGAAAACAGGGCTTCCTGAAGTTCATCGGCCACCTGGACGTCCTGCGCACCTTCCAGAAGATCAACCGCCGGGCGGGGATAGACATCAAATACTCGGCCGGCTTTTCGCCCCACCAGGAGATGTCGTTCGCGGCGCCGCTCGGGCTCGGCCTGACGTCGGACGGGGAATATGTGGATTACGTCATGAATTCCGTCCCCGGGAAAGACGAGCTGGTCCGCCGCATCAACGCGGTCAATGTAGAAGAACTCGCGGTGCTGGACGCCTGCCTCCTCCCGGATGACGCGAAGAACGCCATGAGCATCCTTTCCGCCGCGGATTATACGCTGACGTTCCGCCCCGGCCATACGCCGGAAGACCCGGAGCGGTTTTACGACCGGCTCTTTTCCTTCCTGTCGAACCCGTCCATCCAGGTGGAGCGCTCCACCAAGAAAAATGTGATCGCCGTGGACCTGAAATCCCAGATCCGGAAGGCCGGGCTTCGGGGAGACGCGCTTCTCCTGCAGGTGGATACCGGGTCGAAGTCGAACCTGAAGCCGGAGTTCGTGATTGAGACGTTCTGCCGCGCGGAGGGACTTCCCTACGACCCGCTGATGTTCATGGTGAACCGGGATGAGCTTTACGGGCTGCAGGAGGGGGAGGAGAAGCCGCTGATCGCGTTCGGGAGAGATTTCTAGTGGACAAAAACCTTTGATTTTCGAAAGAAACAGCTTGACAAGAAAAAACCATTGTGATAGTATTTTCGGGTATGCCGCTCAGTGGGGTTATAAGTCTGCTGTCCGGAAGTTCCCGTCTGGCGGGGAACCGGCCCGCAGCACCGAAGCTGGCGAGTAATGATAAAAGGAGGTCCTTTCAATGTACGCAATCATCGCTACAGGCGGTAAGCAGTACACGGTTCAGGAGGGCGATATCATTCGTGTGGAGAAGCTCGAAGCTGA